>JAJTHD010000194.1 GCA_021297925.1 Lysobacteraceae bacterium | reverse complement strand
GGAGCCGGCTTCGCTTTCGCGGCCGGGGCGGCCGACTTGGCCGGAGCCGCACCGCGCTGCTTGATCGCACGGGTCAGGGCATCGACGCGGCCGTTCAGTTCGACCAGGTCTTCTCGGGTCGGCACGCCCAAGCGGGTCAAGGCGCGCTGGACGCGCTCCTCGAACACCTTCTCCAGGCGATCCCAGGTGTCCACGGCGCGCTCGCGCACGGTGCCGACGCGCTCCTCGACGGCGTCGCGGACGGCGTCCACTCGGCCGGTCGCGAGCTTGCGGGTCGCGGCCTCGAAGCCCGAGCCTTCCTTCACGAGGGCCTCGAACAGCTTGGAGCCTTCCTGCTGGGCGCGCTGGAACGCCCCCACGCCGGCCAGCCAGATCTGCTGGGCCGAGTCCGCCAAGCCGCGGGAGATCTGCTCGGCCTTGGCCTGCAGGTCCGGGTTCTGGGCGGCGGCCGTCTTGCGACGGGTCGACTTCTTGAGCTTGGCCATGGGCCGTGCACCTTTACAGGGTGGGGGAAAGTGGGCGCAGTCTCGGTAGCTGCGCTAGAGCATTCACACCAGCGCCGCGCCGGGCATCATGAGGCGGACGGCCGACGCCGCCGGGAGGATCGCCGCGCCGCGCCGCGGGCCGCAGGCGTGCCCCGCGGCGTGCGTGCCGATTCGGCCGCGAGCTGGGCCTCGAGGTCGTCGAGCGAGCGGCGGAGCCGAGCCGTCGCCTCCGTGCGGGGTGGTTCCGCCGCGATGCCATCGAGGATCGACAGGCCGTGCGCATCGAGGACCTCGTCTCTGAGACGAAGGCCGTGGCGGGCGAACAGCGGGCCGAGTTCGGCGCGACGCTCCCGCAGGTCCTTGAGCGTGGCGTGGAACGCGTACTCGCACACTTTCAGCCGGTTGCCGTAGCTGAAGACGCTCGTGAAGAACATCTCCCCGTCGTCCTCGTCCGGCTCCATCACCAGCTGGTCGGTCTCCGGGTACTGGCGGGCGTATTTCTCAAGGCCGACCTGCACGCGCGACTGCAACAGGGTCCGGAAGGTCTGCGACAGCACGACCGGCAGTCCCCCCTCGGCGAGGCGCTTCATGCCGGCCGGTCGCTTGCCGCCGCGGGAGGCATTGAAGGGCACGAACGGGTTGATGCCGAGCAGCAGGTCGATGCCGCGATCAAGCGCGGTCGAGGCATGCATCGTGCGACGGAGGGCGCCGTCGACGAAGTGCCGGTCGCGGATGCACACGGGCGGGTAGAGGCCTGGCAGGGCCGAGCTGGCCTGCACGGCGCGAGAGATCGGCACGTCGTCCCAGTCGCGGGATCCGAAGCGCACCGCCTTGCCGCTGTCGAGGTCCACGGCGACGACGTACAGGGGGCGGTCGAGTTCGCGGAAGTCGTTGCTCCGGCCGTCGGCCGTGAACAGCTTGCGGAGGAACAGCTCGATGCCCGCGTTGTCGAACAGCCCGTTCGGGATGACACCGCCGAGCCGGCTGACCAGCTCGCCGAACGAGGCGGAAAGCGGGTCCGCGAGGGCTTCCCGGGCCCACCGCAGGACGAGGCCGGGGGCGCTTCCCGCGCGCCGGAGGTACTCGCCGATGGCCGGCCGGAGGAACAGTTCCGGGTGGAAGCGGATGTCGGAATCCCCGGTCAGGAAGACGCGGCACATGGCGGCCGTATCGATCCGGTTGGCGAGGCCCGCGGCGAGGAAGGCGCCCGAGCTGACGCCCACGTAGACATCGAGCCGGGTCAGGTCCAGCCCTTCGATCGCCCGGTCGAGCGCGCGCAGCGCCCCGAGTTCGTACATGCCCCCCGTGGGCCCTCCGCCGGCGATCGCCAGGCCGATGCGGCCTTGGCTCGAGGTGCGGGGACGGGCAGGTTGGACGACGAGCATGGGCGGCATCGGTGGGCAGGGCGACCGATTCTAGCCCCGCCCGCGATGCCGCATCATGTCCGCCATCGCATTCGGATGGATCGGGCATGGGGCAGGCGGTGGACCGGCAGGTGCTCAAGCGTTCCATCCAGTCGCGGATGCAGGCGCTCAAGCGGGTGTTCGCGCCCGATCGGCCGGGCAACGGATCGCCCTCGCTGGCGGTCCTGCGTCGCTGGCAGTCGGAGCGACTCGAGGCCAGCTTCGCCGATGTCCTCGAGGATCCGGTCATGCACCGGGCCGGCCGCTTCTTCCTGAGCGACCTCTACGGCGACCAGGATTTCAGCGGCCGGGATCGCGACGTCGAGAAGATCATGCCGGTCATGGTCCATCTGCTGCCGGACAGCCTGCTGGTCGCCGCGCGGGACGCGATCGGCCTCCACGCCCTGAGCCACGCCCTCGACCTCCGGATGGTGGCGGCCATGGAGGCCCGGCGCTGGCGGCGGCTGGACCAGGATCGCTACGGCATGGTGTACCGCGACTGCGGATTGCCCCGAGTCCGGGCCCGCCAGATCGCGCTCATCGTCGCCGTCGGGCGGAACCTCGACGCGGCGGTCCGTCGCCATGGCGTGCATCGGATCCTGAAGGCGTCCCGTTTGCCGGCCCGTGCCGCGGGCCTGTCCGAGCTCCAGGGATTCCTCGAGCGCGGTTTCGACGCGTTCGAGCGGCTCGGCGGGGCGGATCGCTTTCTCGAACGCATCCGGTGGGGCGAGATGGAGGCAAGCCGTCGGCTTTTCGCTGCCGATCCGTCACCCTTCCGGCCCTGAACCGCCGACGAGTCGGTCAGCGGAACTGCTCGTCGATGACGCGGTGGATCTCGCGCTCGACGGCGGGCTTGATCGCGAACAGGAAGAACCCGAGCCGCGCGTTGACCTGCACGGCCTTCGCCGTGACCGCGATCGTCCCGTGGACGCCAGTTCGCTCGAAGTGCAGCGTGTTGCCTCGCCATCCATAGGTCATGTCGAAGCGCTCCGCGATCGCTTCGGCGATGCGCTCCACTTTCGCCTTCGCGTCCTTCAACGACAGCGCGTGGTCGCGCCGGATGTCGATCTCGCTCATCGGGGTCCTCCTCGGTCTTGCGATTCTGCGCGAGCGCGGCACGCCCGGCCAGCCGCGGCGCTGTGCTACCGTTCGCCGCCATGGAGGCGCAATGCGACTGACGTTCCCGAACGGCGAGCACGCCGCCGTACTGATCGACCAAGGACAGGTTGGCATCGGCAGCGCCATCGGCGGTGGCACGGTGGTCGCCAT
Organism: Lysobacteraceae bacterium; assembly: GCA_021297925.1. Lineage (GTDB taxonomy): Bacteria > Pseudomonadota > Gammaproteobacteria > Xanthomonadales > Xanthomonadaceae > Silanimonas. The sequence goes on along the minus strand of JAJTHD010000194.1, from coordinate 5,963 downwards.
CCCGGGCCTCGCCCCCCTGCATGCGGTGTTCGCTTGTGGCCGGCGCGGCCGGTGGATGACCGTCCCCGAAGACGCAAGGGTGGTCCTGAACGCCCGGACCGTGCGACGCCTCGCCTGGATTCGTCCGGGGGACCTCGTGTGCCTCGGCAGCGTGCAGGTGCGGATCGAGTCCGACGCGCCGCCGCCGTCGCCCGCGGCAGCCGGTCCTGGGGTCGAGGTGCCGCCGCGCCACGTGCTCCGCGGCCTCAACGGCTCGTGGTTCGGGTGCTGCCTGCCCTTGGCCGCCAGCCCGGTGGTGGTCGGGCGCGGGGTCGTCGCCGATCTGCGCCTCGATGCTGCCGGGGTTCTTGACGCGCACGCCCGGTTCGAGGCGGTCGACGGTCGCTGGACGGTGCGCGCCTCGGCGGGCGCGCCGCTCCGGGTCAACGGCCATGCGGTCTCCGCCGCCGTGCTGCAGTCCGGTGACCAGATCGAGCTCGGGGAGCAGCGATTGCTGCTCGAGTCTCCCGGCGCCACCGCCCACACCGCTCCGACGATGTCCGCCGCCGCCCCGCAGGCTGCCGCGCCGTGGCCGGCCGCCGACGCGCCCGTCCCGCCCGCCAAGGACCTGTCCGGCGTGTACCTGCTGATCGCGGCCGCGGCGGCGCTGGCTGCCGCATTGACCGCGTTCTTTGTCTACGCGCCCCAAGCCTGAGTCGATCCGTCCCAACGGGCATTTCGAGATTCGACTCTAATTCCCTTGCCTACTGTCGACGGATTGTCGACGCGTGCTAGCGTCGTTCTTTCGTCCATGGGAGGTGTGGTGATGTCGCGGGGATTCAATTTCAGTGCCGGTCCGGCCGTGCTTCCGGAGCCGGTGCTGCGCCGGGCGCAGGCCGAGCTGCTCGAGTGGGGCGGTGAACGCGCCTCGGTGATGGAGGTGTCGCACCGCGGCAAGGCGTTCATCGCCGTCGCCGAGAAGGCCGAGGCCGATCTCCGCAAACTGATGGGCATCACCGACGATTACGCCGTGCTGTTCCTGCAGGGCGGCGCCACCACGCACTTCGCCCTGCTGCCGATGAACCTCGCCGCGCCCGGCCAGCGCGCGGACTACCTGGTCACCGGCGCCTGGAGCAAGAAGGCCGCCAGCGAGGCCAAGCCGCATGCGGCGGTGAGCGTCATCGCCGATACCGCCGCATCGACGTACACCACGTTACCGGCGCCGGGCAGCTACGCGATCGATCCGTCGGCCGCCTACGTGCACCTCGTGGCCAACGAGACCATCCACGGCGTCGAGTTTCCCGATGCCATCGCCTCCGGCGACGTGCCGCTGGTCGCCGATTTCAGCTCCTCGATCCTGTCGCGTCCGATCGACGTCTCGAAGTACGGCGTCATCTACGCCGGCGCGCAGAAGAACATCGGCCCCTCGGGCCTCGTGGTCATGGTGATCCGCAAGGACCTGCTGGAGCGCGCAGGCCAGCCGCGCGCCAAGATCCTCAGCTACAAGGCCCACGCCGAGCAGGGTTCGATGCTCAACACCCCGCCGACCTTCAGCTGGTACCTCGCCGGCCTGGTGTTCGAGTGGATGCTGGAGCAGGGTGGCTTGGCCGCCTTCGAAGCCAACAACCGCCGCAAGGCCGAGGCGCTTTATGCGGCCATCGACGGCAGTGGCGGCTTCTACCGCAACCCGGTGGCGGTCGACGCGCGCTCGCTGATGAACGTGCCTTTCATGCTGAAGGACGCCGCGCTCGACGCCGCTTTCCTGAAGGAGTCGGAGGCCGCGGGCCTGCTGGCGCTGAAGGGCCATCGCGACCTCGGCGGCATGCGCGCGTCGATCTACAACGCGCTGCCCTACGAGGCCGTCGCCGCCCTTGTCGACTTCATGACCGATTTCCGGACGCGGCACGGGTGAGCCATGGCCGATGATTCCCAAACCCCGCCGGCCGGCGAGGGGGCTCCGCTCGACCTTTCCCAGGTGCGCACGCGCATCGACGGCATCGACGTCCAGATCCAGGAGCTGATCGCCGAGCGCGCGCGTTGGGCCCAGCAGGTGGGCCGGGCCAAGGGGCCCCTGAAGGCCGCCGTCGACTATTACCGGCCCGAACGCGAGGCGCAGGTCCTGCGCCGCGTGATCGACCGCAACGAGGGGCCGCTCGCGGACGAGGTGCTGGTGCGCCTGTTCCGCGAGATCATGTCGGCCTGCCTCGCCCAGCAGGAGCCGCTGAAAGTCGGCTACCTCGGGCCGGAGGGCACCTTCTCGCAGCAGGCCGTCCACAAGCACTTCGGCCATTCGGCCAAGGGCCTGCCGCTGGCCAGCATCGAAGAGGTGTTTCAGGAGGTCGACGCCGGCAATGCCGATTTCGGCGTGGTGCCGGTCGAGAACTCGGGGCAGGGCACCATCCAGTCGACGCTGGACATGTTCCTGACGTCCCAGCTGAAGATCTGCGGCGAGGTCGAACTCGGCATCCACCAGTACCTGCTTGGACGCACCGGCCGCATCGAGGACATCGAGCGCGTCTATGCGCACCCGCAGTCGCTCGCCCAATGCAAGGCGTGGCTGCGGAGCAACCTGCCGCGAGCCGAACTGGTCCCGACCCCGAGCAATGCCGACGCGGCCCGCCGCGCCCGCAATGCCGACGACGCGGCCGCGCTGGCCGGCGAGTCCGCCGGCCACGTCTACGGCCTCAAGACCATCGCGGGGCCGGCCAACGACCGCGCCGACAACACCACGCGCTTCCTCGTGCTCGGCCGCGAACTGCTGCCGACCTGCGGACACGACCGCACGTCGCTGCTGGTCTTCGTCAACGACCAGCCCGGCGCGCTGTTCGGCATCCTCAAGCCCTTCGCCGATGCCGGACTGTCGCTGAACCGCATCGAGTCGCGCCCCGCCCACACCCGGCGCTGGGAGTACGCCTTCTTCATCGATGTTTCCGGCCACGTGGACCAGCCGGAGATGCAGGCGGCGCTGCAGCACCTCGGGGCGTACGCCTCGACGGTGAAGATCCTTGGCAGCTACCCGGTGGCGGTGCTCTGATGGGGCGCGATTTCGGCGCCCTGGCCAGCCCGGGCATCCGAGGTCTCGCCAGCTACGATCCGGGCCACGACATCGTGGCCCTGCGGAACAAGGCCGGTGAGCAGGGCCTGCTCGAGCTGGGCGGCAACGAGAGCGCCTGGGGGGCCAGCCTGCTGGCGATGGCGGCCCTGCGTTCCGAACTGCAGACCCTGGAGCTGTATCCCGACCCGCGTGGCGGCGTGCTCAAGCACGCGCTGGCCGAGGCCTTCGGGGTGCCCCGCGAGCACCTCCTGCTCGGGAACGGCACGCATGAACTGCTGATGCAGATCGCCCAGGTCTTCGCTGGGCCGGAGCGCCCGGTGCTGGTGTCGCGCTACTGCTTCGCCGTGTACCCGCTGGCGGCCCAGGCCGCGAACGCCCGGCTCGACGTGGTCGAGGCCCTGCCCAAGGACCACCCCAGCCAGCCTCGCGGTCACGACATCGACGCGATGATCGCCGCCCTGACGCCGGCCCACGGCCTGGTGATGCTGGCCAACCCCAACAACCCGACCGGCACTTGGCTGACCACCGACCAGATCGAGCGCCTGCTGCAGGCGGCCGGGCCGGACACGCTGGTGGTGCTGGACGAGGCCTACGGCGAGTTCCTCGCCCTGCCGGGTTGTGAATCGGCTTTAAGTTTGTTGTCTAAGTATCCGAATCTACTGGTGACTCGCACCTTTTCGAAGTTGCACGGCCTCGCCGCGCTTCGCGTGGGGGTGCTGGTGGCCGACCCCGGTGTGGTCGCCGTCATGGAGCGCGTCCGGGAGAGCTTCAACGTCAACAGCCCCGGCCTCGCCGCCGCGGCCGCGGCGCTGAAGGACGAGGCGCACATCGCCACCGTGCTCCACGAGACGGCGGGCAACCGCGAGGCGCTGGCCATCGAGCTGAAGGCGCGGGGCTGGTTCGTCCACCCGTCGCAGACCAACTTCCTGCTGGTCGACTTCGGTACGCCGGAGGCCGCCGCCGCCATCGACCGCGGCCTTCTGGCCCGCGACATCGTCGTGAGGCCCATGCGCGGCTACGGCCTGCCGCAGTGCCTTCGCATCACCGTGGGCAAGGTCGAGCAGAACGCCCGGCTGTTGAAGGCGCTGGATGCCGTGATGGCCGAAGCCGGCCTGTCGGCGCCCGGCGCGGGAGCTTCCGCATGAGCGGCGGCAGCGCGGCGTGGATCGCTGCCGCGGGCCGTCCGCTGACCGGGCGGCTCCGCGTCCCCGGTGACAAGTCCGTGTCACACCGCTCGGTGATGCTCGGGGCGCTGGCAGAGGGCGTCACTCGCATCACTGGCTTCCTCGAGGGCGAGGACACCATCGCCACTGCGGCCATCCTGCAACGCCTCGGCGTCCGCATCGAGGCATCCGGCGAGGGCGAGCGCATCGTCCATGGCGTCGGTCTGCAGGGCCTGCGGCCTGCAAAAGGTCCGCTCGATTGCGGCAACGCCGGCACCGGCATGCGGCTTTTGGCGGGCCTGTTGGCTGGCCAGGCCTTCGAGAGCGTGCTGGTCGGCGATGCGTCCCTGAGCAAGCGGCCGATGCGCCGGGTCATCGACCCGCTGGCACGGATGGGCGCGCGGATCGACAGCGATGGCGGCCTGCCTCCGCTTCGAATCCACGCGAAGAATGTGTTGCAAGGCATTGATTACGAATGCCCTGTCGCCAGTGCGCAGGTGAAGTCGGCCATCCTGCTGGCTGGCCTGTACGCCAGTGGACCGACCACCGTCCGCGAGCCGCATCCGACCCGCGACTACACCGAGCGGATGCTGTCGGCCTTCGGTGCGGACATCGATTTCGCGCCCGGTGTCGCCACCCTGCGCCCCGGTCGGGCGCTCAGGGCCACCTCGGTCGACGTCCCGGCCGACTTCAGTTCGGCCGCCTTCTTCCTCGTGGCGGCCAGCGTCATCCCCGGTTCGCACCTGGTGCTCGAGCGGGTCGGCGTGAACCCCCGCCGCACCGGCTTGCTCGAGGCCCTGCGCCTGATGGGGGCGGATCTCACGGTTCGCCCAGCGGGCGAGCAGGGCGGCGAGCCGGTGGCCGACATCGAGGTCCGTGCCGCCCGCCTGCGTGGCGCGGCGATCCCGGAAGCGCTGGTCCCGGACATGATCGACGAGTTCCCGGCCCTGTTCACCGCCGCGGCGCTCGCCGAAGGCACGACCGTCGTCAGCGGTGCGGCCGAGCTGCGGGTGAAGGAGTCCGACCGCATCGCGGTGATGGCAGCGGGCCTTCGTGCGCTCGGGGCGGTCATCGACGAAACCCCCGACGGCGCGGTGATCACCGGCAGCGGGTTCACCGCGAACGCCGTCTCGACGCCCAGCGAGTCGCGAACCGGGCGACTCCGCGGCGGGCAGGCCGACAGCCGCGGCGACCACCGCATCGCGATGAGCCTTGCCATCGCCGCGCAGTGTGCGTGCGGCGAGGTGCGGATCGACGACGTCGCCAATGTGGCGACCTCCTTCCCCGGCTTCGACCGGCTGGCGCGTGGCGTCGGGTTCGGGCTGCGACTCGCGTAGACTGCGGCCCCGCATGAGCCCATCGACCGCCCGCGGCACCGCCCCCCTCCACGCGACCGGCGTCCCGGTCCTGACCATCGACGGCCCCTCGGGCTCCGGAAAGGGGACGGTCAGCCGCCTTGTCGCGCAGGCCCTCGGTTGGCACTACCTCGATTCGGGGGCCTTGTACCGGGCCGTCGGGCTGGCCGCCGCGTGGGAGCAGATCGACCTCTCCGATGCCGAGGCCGTGGCCGCCTGTGCCTCGCGCACCGTCATCCGGTTCGACGGGGACGGGGAGGGCGAGCCCAGGGTCTGGGTGAACGGCAAGGACGCGACCCACCAGCTGCGCATGGAAACCGCCGGTGCCGCGGCCTCCGCGATCGCCGCGCATCCGCCTGTTCGCAGCGCGTTGACCGATCTTCAGCGCAGTTTCCGCTCTGATCCTGGCTT
>JAJTHD010000262.1 GCA_021297925.1 Lysobacteraceae bacterium | reverse complement strand
TGGGCAAGCTGGCCGGCGTGCATTTCACCTCCGCGGATCCGTGGGGCAATTACGAGTGGTCCACGCGCCTGAACATCCGCGGGTTCAACCAGAACCAGCTCGGATTCACGCTGGACGGCATCCCGCTGGGCGACATGAGCTACGGCAACCACAACGGCCTGCACATCAGCCGCGCCCTGATCGCCGAGAACCTCGCCTTCGCGGAGGTGTCGCAGGGCAGCGGCGCGCTCGACACGGCGTCGTCGTCGAACCTCGGCGGCACCGTGCGCTTCGGCACGCGTGGCCCGGAGGCCGAGCGGGGCCTCGTGTTCGCGCAGACCGTGGGCAGCGACGACACCGTCCGCACCTTCGCACGCTACGACACCGGCGAGCTCGACGGCTTCTCGGCCTTCCTGTCCGGTGCCAAGCACGACGCCGAGAAGTGGAAGGGCTACGGCGCCCAGGACTCGCGACAGGTCAATGCGCAGGCGCGCTTCGCCACCGACGCGTGGACGCTGGGGGCGACGATCAACACCTCGCGCCGCAACGAGACCGACTACGCCGATCTCTCGTTGGAGTCCGCGCGTCGACTCGGCATGGACTGGGACAACTACGCGCGGGACTGGGTGCGGGCCATCCGCGCGGGCTTCGGCCAGTTCTCGGGCGGCGTGAACAGCCTCGATGATGCGTACTACCTTGGTCGTGGCCTTCGCGACGACAACCTGTATGCGCTCAACCTCGAGACTGGTCTGGGCGATGGCGGGAGCTTCCGAGCGCAGGCCTACAGGCACACCAACGAGGGCCAGGGCCACTGGGTCACGCCTTACTCCGCGAGCTCGCCGACGCTGCCGCTGCGCTTGCGCACGACCGAATACACCATCGACCGCGACGGCATCACGGCCGGCATCGAGCTGCCGTTCGGAATCCACACGCTGAGTGCCGGCCTCTGGCGGGAAGACAGTGCCCACAACCTGCAGCGCAACTTCTACAACCTCAACGCCGATTCGCCGCCGAACCGCGGCTTCTTCTACCGCAGCCCTGACCAGCGCGTGTTCGAGCAGGACTTCGACGGCACGACGCTGCTTTGGTACGCCAACGATCGCATTGCGATGATGGATGGCCGGTTCACGGTCGACGCCGGCTTCAAGGCCCTGGATGCGGACATCCGCGCGACGACGCGCCTCGGCACCCGGGCGCAGGGCAACATCGAGGCCAAGGACAGCTTCCTGCCGCAGGTCGGCCTGCGTTTCGAGATCGCACCGGGGTTCGAACTCTTCGGTTCCTATGCCGAGAACATGGCGGCCTTCCGCGCTGGCGTGAACGGTCCTTTCTCGGCGAGCCAGTCGGGCTTCAATGCGATCCGGACCACGCTTCGTCCCGAGACATCGACCTCGTTCGAGGGTGGCCTGCGCTACGGGAACGACGGCTTCCAAGGGTCGCTCACCCTGTACCGCGTCGACTTCAAGGACCGCCTCCTGACGATCTCGCAGTGCGCGGGCATCGTCGGTTGCCCGAGTGTCCTTGCCAACGTTGGTGACGTCGAGACCTCGGGGGCCGAGGCGGCGATCGAGGGGACGCTGGCGGAGGGCCTGTCGCTGTTCGGCTCGCTGTCGTGGAACCGGTCCGAGTACGCGTCGGACTACCTCGATGGCACGACGTTGGTCCCGACGCGCGGCAAGGCGGTCGTCGACGCGCCCGAGATGCTGGCCAACATCGAACTGCGCTACTCGGCCGGTGGTTGGGACGCCCGCATCGGCGCGAAGTACACCGACGAGCGCTTCGTTACCTTCACCAACGACTCGAAGGTGCCGGACTACTGGGTGTCGGACGCCAGCCTCGCCTATGACTTCGGTCGCTTCGGTCGAGCGAAGAGCCTGAAGGCGACGCTCAATGTCACCAACCTGTTCGACGAATCGTACTTCGCGAGCGTCGGTACCAATGGCTTCGTCGCCCGCGACCCGCAGGGCTTCAACTACACGCTGGTCACCGGCGCGCCGCGCCAGGTGTTCCTGACCGTGCAGGCGGGTTTCTGATGCACGCCAGGTCGATCCGCGCCGTCCTCGCGGCCGCCGTCGTCCTCCTGCCGTCGCTCGCGCCCCTCGGGGTGCGGGCGGCTGCGGCGACCCTCGAAGCCGTGGCCGCACCGCCGGGCTTCGAGGCCTCGCATCCGATCCAGCGCATCGCGTTCGGATCCTGCGCCGAGCAGGACAAACCGCAACCCATCTGGGCGGCGGTCGAGGCCGCATCGCCGGATCTGTTCCTCTTTCTCGGCGACAACATCTACGCCGACACGCGGGAACCGGCGGTCTTCGAGGCGAAGTACGCCGCGTTGGCCGCGCAGCCGGGATTCGCGCGGCTCCGGGCCACGACGCCGGTCATGGCGACGTGGGACGACCACGATTTCGGCGAGAACGATGCCGGCGGTGATTTCCCCGCCAAGGACATCGCCCGGGACGCCTTCTTCCGTTTCTGGCAGGAGCCGGCGCAGTCTCCGCGTCGCGATCGCGACGGCGTCTACGCGTCGGCCGTGTTCGGGCCGCCGGGCCGGCGTGTGCAGGTGATCCTGCTCGACCTGCGCTGGAACCGCACGCCGATCGCGCGGAACCTCGCGTTTCCCGACGACGATGCGTACCGCCGATGGGCCACGCGCGAGGCCCGCACGGGTCGGCCGGTTCCGGGCCCGTACGCACGTGATCCGTCGCCGGCCGCGACGATGCTCGGCGAGCGGCAGTGGGCGTGGCTGCGGGATCAACTCCGCGAACCGGCCGACGTGCGGCTGATCGGCTCCAGCCTCCAGGTGCTCGCCGACTTCCCAGGCTGGGAGGCGTGGGTGAACTACCCGCGCGACCAAGCACGCCTGATCGGGGCGATCCGCGAGACGGGGGCAGGAGGCGTCGTGTTCCTTTCCGGGGACACGCACTACGGCGAGTTGTCCAGGCTCGATGCGAACGTGCCCTACCCGCTGTACGACCTGACCTCCAGCGGGCTGACCGAGGACTGGGCGGTGCGGGTGCCCAATGCCCTGCGTGTGGGCGAGGCCCACCACCGCGCGAACTTCGGGCTGGTTGAGATCGATTGGGAGAATCGCGAGCTCCGCCTCGGGCTTCGCGATACGGAAGGCGCCGCGTTGCTTGGCACCCGGCTGCGGCTCGACGATCTCGTCCCGCGCTGACCGGGGCCTGCGGTCGGGGACGGATCAGCCGCCCTCGACCTCGAGCCGCATTCCGATGTCGGCGAGGTGTTCGCGTTCCGTCTCGAGGTCGGCGCGCGTCAGCGGGTGGGCATCCAGCCAGCGCTTCGCGACCTTGACCTGCATTTCGCCGAGGGCGAGGCGCAGCTTCAATCCGGGGACCTTGCCGTCCTCGTGCGCGCGGTGCAGCAGCACCGCGAGGCGCAGCAGCAGGGCGCAGCGTTGCGCCGCGGGGGCGAGGCGATCGGGCAGGGACTCGAAGCTGGCGAGCTTGATGGCGCGCCGGTGGTTGCGCACCAGCGTGGCCAGGAACTGTTGTTCGGTCCGCGAGAAGCCGGCGACGTCGGAGTTCTCCAGCACGTAGGCGCCATGCACGTGGTACTGGCTGTGCGCGATGGCAAGCCCCGTCTCGTGGAGGCGGGCCGCCCAGCGCAGCATCTGGCGGTCCGGCGGTTCGAGGCCCCAGTCGGCCTCGACCTGGTCGAACAGCGCGAGGGCCGTGGCCTCGACGCGTTCGGCCTGCGCGGCGTCGACGGCGTAGCGCGCCATGATCGCGTTGACCGAGTCCTCGCGAGGGTCGTCGTTCCCGGCGCGGCCGATCAGGTCGAGCAGGATGCCCTCGCGCATCGCCGACTCGCTGACGTTCAGGCGCCTCAGCCCGAGGGCTTCGAAGGCCGTGGTCAGAACGAGCACGCCACCCACGATCACCGGCTGGCGGTCGCTGGACAGGCCCGGCAGCCGGACGTCGGCCAGCGCGTCGGCCTCCTGGAGGCTTTCTCCCAAGGCCGCGAGGGCGATGTCGGTCACCAGCCCGCCCTTCGCGAGCTTCATCGCTTCGCAGATCTCGCCGATCGCCTTGATCGTGCCCGAGGACCCGAAGGTCTCCTTCCAACCGAGCTGCCGGTAGAGCACGGCGAACTGCTGGAACTCCGCGGCCATCTCGAGCTGGGCGTCCTTCCAGCGCTTGCGGGACATGCGGCCGTTCGCGAAGAAGCGCTTCGTCGTCGCCACGCAGCCCATCTGCAGGCTTTCGCGCTCGATGGGCTGGAGCCCTTCGCCGATGATGAACTCGGTCGACCCGCCGCCGATGTCGATCACCAGCCGGCGCGCGCGGGGTGGATGGTCGTAGGCGACGCCGAGGTAGCACAGTCGCGCTTCCTCGCGGCCGGCGACGACTTCGATGCCGTGGCCCAGCGCCGTCTCCGCCGGAAGCAGGAAGGCCTGCGGATTCCTCAGTTGGCGGACGCTGTTCGTGGCGATGGCGCGAACGCGCGCCGGCGGAACGCTGCGCAGCTTCTGGCCGAAGCGGGCGAGGCAGTCGAGCGCGCGGGCCGCCACGTCGGGTCTCAGGCCGCCGTTCCCGTCGAGGCCGTCGGCCATTCGGACCGTCTCCTTGATGCGGTCGACGATCCGGAGTTGGCCCAGCGTGTAGCGGGCCACCACGAGGTGGAAGCTGTTGGAGCCGAGGTCGACGGCGGCGAGCAGGTCGCCGTCCTGCAGCGGGCGGGGCGTGTTCGGCATGCGCGTCAGTAGCAGAGGCGGGCGAGCAGGGCGGCCTGGGCGGAGTGCGGCATGGCGTCTCCGTCCGGCACCACGCGCTCGTAGCGCCCGTCCGGCAGCAGCTCCCAGGCCTGTGTGTTGTCGGCGAGGTAGTTCGACAGCTCCTCGTCGTACACCCGCGCAGCCAGACCCGGGTCGAGGATCGGGAAGCAGGTTTCCACGCGGCGCAGCAGGTTGCGCTCCATCCAGTCGGCCGAGGAACAGTACAACTCGGGGTCCTGGTCGTTCTGGAACCAGTACACGCGGCTGTGCTCGAGGAAGCGTCCCACCACGGAGCGGACGCGGATGCGCTCGGAGAGGCCCTTCACCCCGGGCCGCAGCGTGCACGCTCCCCGGACGATCAAGTCGACCTCGACGCCGGCCTGCGAGGCCGCATACAGCGCCCGAGCCACGCCGGACTCGTTGAGCGCGTTCATCTTGGCCACGATCCGCGCGGGCCGGCCGCTGCGGGCATGCTCCGCTTCGCGCGCGATCTTGGCCAGCAGGCCGCCATGCAGCGTGAATGGTGAGGTCAGCAGGCGCTTGAGCTTGAACGAGGGGGCAAGTCCCGACAGTTGCTGGAAAAGGGCGTGGACGTCGGCGCCGATCTCCTCGTTCGAAGTCATCAGGCCGATGTCGGTGTAGGCGCGGGCGGTGCCCGCGTGGTAGTTGCCGGTACCGAGGTGCACGTAGCGGCGCAGTCGGTCGCCCTCGCGCCGCACGATGAGCATCATCTTGGCATGCGTCTTGTAGCCCACCACGCCGTACGACACCTGCACGCCGGCTTCCTGCAGGCGGTCGGCCAGCCGCAGGTTTGCCTCCTCGTCGAAGCGCGCGCGGAGTTCGACCACGACCGTGACGTCCTTGCCGTTGCGGGCCGCGGTGACGAGGTGCTCGATCAGCGGCGAGTCCTTGCCCACGCGGTAAAGCGTCTGCTTGATCGCCAGTACGTCGGGGTCGTGGGCCGCGTGGGCGAGCAGGTCGAGCACCCCGCTGAAGCTCTCGAACGGGTGGTGCACCAGCAGGTCGCGTTCGCGGAGCTGGTCGAAGGGTGCGTCGAGGTCCAGCTTCGAAGGACGCGGGGTGAAGGGCGTGAACTTCAGCTCCGGCCGGTCGGCGAGGTCGTAGACCTGGATCACGCGGTTGAGGTTGACCGGCCCGTTGATCCGGTAGACCGCGTTCGCCGGCAGCGAGAAGTTCTGCAGCAGTACTTCGACGATGTGCCCCGGGCAGTTGTCGGCGATCTCCAGCCGAACCGCCGGGCGGAAGCCTCGTCCGACCAGCTCCTCGCGCACGGCGTGCGCGAGGTTCTCCACTTCCTCCTCGTCCACCACCAGTTCGGAGTTCCTCGTCACGCGGAACTGCCACGCGCCCTTGACCTTCATCCCCGGGAAGATCTCGTCGACGAAGGCGGTGAGTACGGCTGACAGCAGCACGAAGTCGTTCGGCGCGCCGCCGATCTCGGGTGGGATCCGGATGATGCGAGGCAGCGAGCGCGGGGCGCGGACGATGGCCATGCCGCCGGCGCGGCCGAAGGCGTCCTTGCCGTCCAGTACCACCACGACGTTCAGCGACTTGTTCAGGATGCGCGGGAACGGGTGCGCCGGATCGAGCCCGAGTGGCGAGAGCACGGGCATGATCTCGTTCTCGAAATACTCCTTCAGCCAGCGCTTCTGCTTCGCGCTCCAGGCGTCGCGGGTGAGGATGCGGACCCCCGCCTTGTTGAGCGCCGGCCGGAGCGTGTCGTTCCAGAACTGGTACTGCGCATCGACGAGCGCACTGGCCTCCTCGTGGATCTGGTTCAGCAGGCTGGAGGGCGCGAGTCCATCGATGGCCTGCTCGGCGCCGAACTGCACGCTGGTCCGCAGGGATGCCACGCGGATCTCGAAGAACTCGTCGAGGTTGGTGCAACTGATGCAGAGGTAGCGAAGTCGTTCCAGCAGTGGAATCGACGGATCTTCGGCCTGCGCCAGCACGCG
>JAJTHD010000219.1 GCA_021297925.1 Lysobacteraceae bacterium | reverse complement strand
GATGGCATCTCGCATTACGGCAGCCGCCGGCAGTCCGGGATGAGCTGCACGGTGGCCGCCAGCTACCGCCCGGACCCCCGTCCTGCCATCGCCCCCACGCCGGCGCCCGCTGCCGCTGCGCCGAGCCCAGCCGATTCCGCGCCTTCCCCGGCGGCCACCTCGGCCCGCCGCGTCGAGTTCCTGGCCAGCCCGGGGGCCGCACCGGCGCCCACGGCCGGCAGCACCCGCGGCGCGCGGGTCACCCGCGGCGCCGTCTACACCTACATGAAGGACGGCGTCACGCATTACACGAACGTCCGGCCGCAGAACGCGGGCTCGGCCGTGCGGACGCTCTTCACCTACGTCGAGACCTGCTACGCCTGCAGCACCCTGCCGGGCGTCGATTTCTCCAATGTCCGTCTGAATACCGCGGCCTATGCCGCCGAAATCCGCGCCGCAGCGGCGCGTTTCGGTGTCGACGAAGCGCTGGTGCGGGCCATCGTCCACGCCGAGTCGGCCTTCAACCCCAACGCCGTCTCCCACAAGGGGGCGCAGGGCCTGATGCAGCTGATCCCGGCCACGGCCGACCGCTTCGACGTGGCCGACCCGTTCAATCCGGCCCAGAACATCGCTGGCGGGGTGCAGTACCTGGCCTGGCTGCTCGACCGTTTCGATGACAACATCACGCTGGCCGCCGCCGGCTACAACGCCGGTGAAGGCAATGTCGACCGCTACGGCGGGGTGCCGCCCTTCGACGAAACCCAGCGCTACGTGGGCCGCGTAGCCACCCTTCACGCCCGCTACCGCGAGGCCCTCGGGGCGGCCGGGTCGGTCGCGGTTCCGATGTCGGGTGCAGGCGCCCCCTAGGCCTCGCGCCGTCGTCCGGCGGCGTTGTCGGTCAAATGGGCGTTCGGCTACACTTCGGCCTTGCTGCGAGGGCTCGTTCGGGCCCGTCGCATCCTCACGTACAGCGAAGTTCGGAGAGCCGAATGGCCAACGAAGGGGTCAACAACGGGCGTCGTCGGTTCCTGACCGCGACCACCGCCGTGGTCGGTGCCGCAGGCGCCGCCGCCGGCGGTTATGCCTTCCTCAGCACCTGGAAGCCAAGCGCTCGCGCGCAAAGCGCCGGTGCCCCGGTCGAAGTGGACATCAGCAAGCTCGACCTCGAGCCGGGTGCCCGCATGATCGTGCAATGGCGTGGCAAGCCGGTCTGGATCTTCAAGCGCACCGGTGAGCAACTGGGCGCGCTTCCGACGCTCGACGATCGCTTGGCCGATCCGAAGTCGGACAACGTCGACCAGACCCCGGCCTTCGCCAAGAACGAGACGCGGGCCATCAAGCCCGAGATTGGCGTGCTGGTGGGTATCTGCACCCATCTCGGCTGCTCGCCGCTGTTCGTGCCCGAGCTGCAGCCGCAGGCCTTCGACAGCGATTGGAAGGGCGGCTTCTACTGCCCCTGCCACAACTCGCGCTTCGACCTTGCCGGCCGCGTCTTCAGCGGGATGCCGGCGCCGTCGAACCTCGAAGTGCCGCCGTACCATTTCGACAAGGCCAACGCGAACCGCGTCGTGGTCGGTATCGCGCCGGAGGAAGCCGCCTGATGAACGCCAAGATCGAAAATGCGGTCAACGGCGCGGTGGACTGGTTCAACCAGCGCACCCCGGGCCTGATCCCGTTCTACAAGAAGCACATGTCGGAGTACTACGCTCCGAAGAACTTCAACTTCTGGTACTTCTTCGGTTCGCTGGCGCTGCTGGTGCTGGTCAACCAGATCGTCACCGGCATCTTCCTGACGATGCACTACAAGCCGAGCGCCGCCGAGGCCTTCGGTTCCGTCGAGTACATCATGCGCGACGTGGAGTGGGGCTGGCTGATCCGCTACATGCACAGCACCGGCGCCTCGCTGTTCTTCGTTGTCGTCTACCTGCACATGTTCCGCGCGCTGATCTACGGGTCGTACCAGAAGCCGCGCGAGCTGGTCTGGGTGCTCGGCATGTTCATCTTCCTCACGCTGATGGCCGAAGCCTTCCTCGGCTACGTGCTGCCGTGGGGCCAGATGTCGTACTGGGGCGCGCAGGTGATCATCAACCTGTTCTCGGCGATCCCGGTGATCGGCGGCGACCTCACCGAGTTCATCCGCGGTGACTTCCTCGTCTCGGATTCGACGCTGAACCGCTTCTTCGCCCTCCACGTCATCGCCCTGCCGCTGGTCATCCTGCTGCTGGTCGTGCTGCACCTGGGTGCCCTGCACGAGGTCGGCTCGAACAACCCGGACGGCGTCGACATCAAGAAGGTGAAGGACAAGGCCACCGGCAAGCCGCTCGACGGCATCCCCTTCCACCCGTACTACACGGTGAAGGACCTGGTGGGCGTCGGCGTCTTCCTGATCATCGCCAGCTTCATCCTGTTCTTCGCCCCGACCTTCGGCGACCTCTTCCTGGAGTTCGACAACTTCAACGAAGCGAACCCGCTGGTCACGCCGGCCCACATCAAGCCGGTGTGGTACTTCACCCCCTACTACGCCATGCTGCGCGCCGTTCCCGGCAAGCTGCTCGGCGTGATCGTCATGGGCGGTGCAGTGATGATCTTCTTCCTGCTGCCCTGGCTGGATCGCAGCAAGGTGCGCTCGCTGCGCTACCGCGGCTGGATCAGCAAGCTGATGATCTCGCTGTTCTGCATCTGCTTCGTGGTGCTGGGCTGGCTGGGCCTCCAGTCGGGCTCGGAGATCCAGACCCTGATCGCCCGCATCTGCACGGTGTTCTACTTCGGCTTCTTCCTGACGATGCCGATCTGGACCTCCATCGACAAAACCAAGCCGGTTCCTGAGCGGGTGACCTCGCATGCTTAAGTCGCGCATTTCCGCCCTCTTCGCGGCGGCCGTCCTGCTCGTGGCCCCGGCCTTCGTGTCGGCCGCTGGCGAGGTCCACCTCGAAGACGCCCAGATCGACCTGCAGGACAAGGCCTCGCTGCAGCGCGGCGCCGGCCTGTTCATGAACTACTGCGCCGCCTGCCACTCGCTGCAGTACATGCGGTACTCGCGGCTGGCCGAGGACCTCGAGCTGACCCCGGAGCAGGTCGAGCAGTTCCTGATCAAGGGTGACGCCAAGATCGGTGAAGTGATGAAGACCGGCCTCGCCAAGGGCGACGGGCAGGCCTGGTTCGGCAAGGCTCCGCCGGACCTCTCGACCACCGCCCGCGGCAAAATCGGCCAAGAAGACTGGATCTACACCTTCCTGAAGTCCTTCTACGTCGACGAGTCCCGCCCGATGGGCTGGAACAACACCGTGCTGGCCGGCGCCAGCATGCCGAACGTCCTCTGGGACCTGCAGGGCAAGCAGCGCAAGACCGAGGAAGGCTTCGTCATCCAGGAGCACGAGCGCGGCCGCCTCTCCGACGCCGACTACGACCGCGCCATCCTCGACATCACCGCGTTCCTGACCTACGTCGGCGAGCCGGCGCGCCTGCAGCGCGAAAGCCTCGGGGTGTGGGTCATCCTGTTCCTGTCCTTCTTCACGCTGTTGGCTTACCTGTTGAAGCAGGAATACTGGAAGGACATCCACTGACGTCCCACCCGTCCGGGGCCGCCGCGCCATGGCGTCCTCGGCCCGGTGCCAGAGTGAAGGCCGCCCCTCGGGGCGGCCTTCGCGTTTCGGGGGCAGGGGACGCTGCAGGGCGGCCGGGCGGCCCGGGCCCTTGCGGTTCGCCGGCCATTTACGGCACGTTAGGGATTGTTGGGCCGTCGGCGAGGGGTCGAGGGCCGCGTCGAAGGGAAGTGCCGATGGCTGCAAGCCCGCGTTTGCGCAACACCTTGACCCTGTTCTCCGCAAGGGATTGCGTCCTCTGCCACCGCGTCCGCCTTGTGCTGGCCGCGAAAGGGGTCAATTACGACCTTGTCCCGGTCGATCCGGCGCACCCGCCGGAGGATCTCATCGACCTGAATCCTTACCTCTCCGTGCCCACCCTGGTGGAACGCGAGCTGGTGCTGTAGTCGGCCTTGGTGGTCAACGAGTACTTGGACGAGCGCTACCCGACCCCGCCGATGATGCCGATCGATC
>JAJTHD010000296.1 GCA_021297925.1 Lysobacteraceae bacterium | reverse complement strand
GAAACGATGCCAGTGACGTAGAGCGCGAACAGCACGAGCCCCTGCAGGTTCAGCCCGAACCCGAGCTCACGCGCCGGGATGAAGGCACCGATCAGCAACGCGTACACCGGCAGGCGCGCGGAGCAGGTCATCAATGGCGCGACGAGGATGGTGGCGAGCCGGTCACGGGGGTCCTGGATGCTGCGGGTGGCCATGATCCCAGGCACCGCGCAGGCGAAGCTCGACAGCAGTGGGATGAAGCTGCGACCTGACAGCCCGACGCCGGCCATGACGCGGTCGAGCAGGAAGGCCGCGCGCGGCAGGTAGCCGCTTTCCTCGAGCGCGAGGATGAAGAGGAAGAGGATGAGGATCTGCGGTAGGAAGACGACGACGCCGCCCACTCCTGCGATCAGGCCGTCCGTGACCAGGCTCGCGAAGGGCCCCGGCGGCAGGACGGCGGCCGCGCGCGCACCCAGCCAACCGGTGGCGCCGTCGATCGCGCCCATCAGCGGCTCGGCCCAGGCGTACACGGCTTGGAACATCACGAACATCAACGCCGCGAGGAGCACGAAGCCGAGCACCGGATGCAGGGCCCAGCGGTCGAGCGCGTCGTCCCAGCGGCCGCGACCGGCCGGGGCGGCCACGTGCCGCGCCAGCAGGGAGCGCACCGTCGCGTGGGCCTTCGCTTCGTCGTAGGACGCGTCCGGCCGAGGGGCGTCGAGGTGCGGCAGGGCGGCCTCGATGGCCTGCACGAGCGCGTCGGCACCGCGGGCGCGGACCGCGACGGTGGCCACGACCGGGACGCCGAGCTCGCACGAGAGGCCCTCGAGGTCGATCGCGATGCCGCGCCGGGCGGCCTCGTCCATCAGGTTGACGGCCACGATCATCGGGCGACCGAGGGCGCGGACCTCGAGCACGAAGCGGAGATGCAGCCGCAGGTTGGTCGCGTCCACGACGCAGACCAGCAGTTCGGGACGGGGCTCGCCGGGATAGAAGCCGCGGAGGACGTCGCGCGTCACGGCCTCGTCGAGGCTGGCCGCCTGAAGGCTGTACGCGCCGGGCAGGTCCAGCAGGGTCGCGGCGGCGCCGGACGCAAGGCGGAACCGGCCTTCCTTGCGCTCCACGGTCACGCCAGCGTAGTTCGCGACCTTCTGGCGGCTGCCGGTGAGGCGGTTGAAGAGGGCCGTCTTGCCGCAGTTCGGGTTGCCCACGAGGGCCAGTCGGACCGTCCGTTCGGACACCGGGGCCGAGGCCTTGGCCGGGCTCATGCGCCGGCCTCCAGTTCGATCCGCGCGGCTTCGGCACGTCGGAGGGCGAAACGCGTTCCCCCCAGTTCGACCAGAAGTGGATCCGCGCCGAAAGGCCCCTGCACGATCAGCCGCACCGTCTCACCCGCGACGAAGCCCAGCTCCCCCAAGCGACGGGCGATGGTGTCCTGTGGCGAGACAGGCCGGATCCCACGCACGACGGCAGAGGTCCCGAGGGGAAGGTCGAGCAGGTTCACGATGACGGACTTTTGCGAATGGTTCGCAATCATACACCCTTCACTTTTTCTCCACGGTGACCGCGCGGACGCGTCGCCGTGGGCTCAACCGCTACACTGGCGGGCTTCCCCGACGCCGACGGAGTGCGCCTTGAACTCCCCCATCGACCTGCAGCGCCGTGGCGGCGTGGCCGTGCTGGCCCTCGCCCGCCCTGACGTCCACAACGCCTTCGACGAGGGGCTGATCGCGGCCCTGAACGCCGCGCTCGATGCCTTGGCGGCCGACGACGGTGTGCGCGCCCTGGTGCTGACCGGCCAGGGCAGCACGTTCTCGGCCGGTGCCGACCTGAACTGGATGCGCGGCATGGCGAACGCCAGCGAGGCCGAGAACCTCGCCGACTCGCTCGAGCTCGCGCGCCTGATGCGGACGCTGAACTTCTTCCCGAAGCCGACGATCGCGCGCGTCAACGGCTCGGCCTACGGCGGCGGCGTGGGGCTGGTGGCCTGTTGCGACATCGCCATCGGCGTCGAGGGTGCGAAGTTCTCGCTGTCGGAAGCCAAGCTCGGCCTCGTCCCGGCCGTGATATCGCCCTACGTCGTGGCCGCCATCGGCGCCCGGCAGGCGCGCAAGCTGTTCCAGACGGCCGAAGTCTTCGAGGCCCCGGAGGCCGCGCGCATCGGCCTGCTGCACCGCTGCGTGCCGGCCGCGGAACTCGACGAAGCCGTCGACCGCGAGTTGCACTGGCTCGGCAAGGGCGGCCCGATCGCGCAGAAGGAAGCGAAGACGCTGGCCCTGCGCATGGGTGGCCTGACGCGCGAGGACGCCGAGCGCATCGACACCGAGAACGCGCGGCTGATCGCCCGCCTGCGCGTCTCGCCGGAAGGACAGGAAGGCCTGAGCGCCTTCCTCGACAAGCGCGCGCCGCGCTGGGTGACCGCCTGATGTTCCACACGCTCCTCATCGCCAACCGCGGCGAGATCGCCTGCCGCGTCATCCGCACGGCGCGGAAGCTTGGTATCCGCACCGTGGCCGTCTACTCCGACGCCGATGCCGACGCCCAGCACGTGCGCCTCGCCGACGAGGCCCATCGCATCGGCGGCCCCGCGCCCGGCGACAGCTACCTGCGCGGCGACGCCATCCTCGAGGTGGCGAAGCGCACCGGCGCCCAGGCCATCCACCCGGGCTACGGCTTCCTCTCCGAGAACGCCGATTTCGCCGACGCGGTGGCCGCGGCCGGCATCGCCTTCGTCGGCCCCTCGGGCACGTCGATGCGCAAGATGGGCAGCAAGGCCGGCGCCAAGGAATTGATGCACGCGGCCGGCGTGCCGGTGGTGCCGGGCTACACCGGCGAGGACCAGGACCCGGCCGTCCTGCAGCGCGAGGCCGACGCCATCGGCTACCCGCTGATGATCAAGGCCGCGCACGGCGGCGGCGGCAAGGGCATGCGCATCGTGCGCGCGTCCGCCGATTTCGCCGCGGCGCTGGAGAGCTGCCAGCGCGAAGCGAAGAACGCCTTCGGCCGCGATCGCGTGCTGTTGGAGCGTTACGTCGAGAAGCCGCGCCACATCGAGATCCAGGTGTTCGCCGACACGCACGGCCATACCCTGCACCTCAACGAGCGCGAGTGCTCGGCGCAGCGCCGCTACCAGAAGGTGGTCGAGGAATCGCCCTCGCCCTTCCTCACACCGGACCTGCGCGAGGCGATGGGCGCGGCGGCGGTGCAGGCCGCGAAGGCCATCGACTACGTCAACGCCGGCACCGTCGAGTTCATCGTCGGGCAGGACGGCGGCTTCTACTTCATGGAGATCAACACGCGCCTGCAGGTCGAGCATCCGGTGACGGAACTCGTGACCGGGCTCGATCTCGTCGAACTGCAGCTGCGCGTCGCCGCCGGCGAGGCCCTGCCCTTCGCGCAGCACGAGGTGCGCCAGCACGGCCACGCCATCGAGCTGCGCCTGTACGCCGAGGACCCCGCCGCCGGCTTCCTGCCGGGCTCCGGCACGCTGGAACGCCTGCGCCTGCCGGCGCCGTCGGCGCACGTGCGCCTCGACGGCGGCGTGGTGGAAGGCGATACGGTCACGATCTTCTACGACCCGATGATCGCCAAGCTGATCGTCTGGGACGAGACGCGCCCGCGGGCGCTGGCCCGCCTGCGCGAGGCGCTGGCCGACTGCGACATCCGCGGCCCGAAATCGAACATCGCCTTCCTCGAAGCGCTGGTGCGCCACCCGAGCGTCGTCGAAGGCACCATCGACACCGGCTACCTCGACCGCGCGCTGGACGAGGTGCTCACCCCCGCGACGCCGCCGCCGGCGCCGCTGCTTGCCCTCGCTGCGGCCGCGGTGCTGATGCGCGAGGAGCAGGCCACCCGCGAGCGCGCGGCGGCCGGCCCCGACCCGACCTCCCCGTGGGCGATCGCCGATGGCTGGCGCCTCGGCCACGGCGGCGCGCGCCGCCTCATGTTGGCGGCGGGCGGCCAGCGCCACGTGCTGAACGCGCGCGGCCACGGCGGCGACTACGCGATCGCCCTCGACGGCGAGGCCACGGCGATCCACGTCGAGGGCCTGCGGCTCGGCGACGACGGCCGCGCCTCGGCCCGCGTCGACGGCGCCGGCGTGCTGGCCCGTGCCCACGTCGATGCGGGCTCGGTACTGCTGCATGACGGCACGCAGCGCTGGCTGATCGAGCGCCTCGGCGCCTACGCCTTCGCCGGCAAGGCCGGTGCGGGCGGCGACGGCACGCTGAAGGCGCCGATGCCGGGCCGCGTGGTACTCGCCAAGGTGAAACCGGGCGACACCGTGGCCGAAGGCCAGGAGTGCGCCGTGATGGAAGCGATGAAGATGGAGCTCAGCCTCAAGGCGCCGCGCGCCGGCACCGTCAAGGAGGTGCGCGCCGCGGCCGGCGATTTCGTCGAGGCCGACGCCGTGCTGGTGGTGCTGGAATGAGCGCCGCGACCGAGTTCGTCCGCATCGTCGAGGTCGGCCCGCGCGACGGCCTGCAGAACGAGAAGGCGCTGGTCGGCACCGCCGACAAGATCGCGCTGGTCGACAAGCTCGCCGCGACGGGCCTAGGCACCGTCGAAGCCACGGCCTTCGTCAGCCCGAAGTGGGTGCCGCAGATGGCCGACGCTGCCGAGGTCTACGCCGGCGTGGCGAAGCGCGAGGGCGTGCGTTACCCGGTGCTGGTGCCCAACCTGCAGGGCTACGAGCGCGCCCGCTCGGTGGGCGTCACCGAGATCGCGGTGTTCGGCGCGGCGTCGGAAGCCTTCAGCAAGGCCAACATCAACGCGACCATCGCCGAGTCGCTGGAGCGCTTCGCCCCCGTGCTCGACGCGGCGAAGCGCGACGGCGTGGCGGTGCGCGGCTACGTCTCGACGGTGCTGGGCTGCCCCTACCAGGGCGAGGTGCCGGTGGCCGAGGTCGTGCGCGTGGCCAAGGCCCTGCACGCGATGGGCTGCTACGAGATCTCGCTGGGCGACACCATCGGCGTCGGTACGCCGCGCAAGGCGCGCGTGATGCTCGAGGCCGTAGCCAGCGAAGTGCCGATGTCGGCCCTCGCCGT
>JAJTHD010000276.1 GCA_021297925.1 Lysobacteraceae bacterium | reverse complement strand
GGGGCGATCGCCGTCGTGACCCGCTGCCGGAGTTGCCGAAGGCGTGGACCGGTGCGGAGGTGCAGCCCGTGCCGGCGTCGTTGGCCGTTCCGCTGGGCCTGCCCTCGGCCGGGTTCCGCATTACCCGCCTTTACCCGGGCAGCGCCCTCGGCGCGGCAGGCGCCCGCGTCGGCGACCTGCTCGTCGCGGTGGATGGCGATCCGCTGCCGGCGCTCAACGACACCCGGGCCGAACTGTTTGCGCAGCGCATCCGCGAGTTGGAGATCGGACAGAAGGTGCGCTTCGACGGTTTCCGGGGCGACCAGCTGCAGGCGTGGACGGTGACGCTGGCGCCATCCCCGTTGCCGCCGTCCGCGTTGCGGTCGATGGAGCAGGGCGTGCTGCGCGCGCAGCTCCGCGAACTGGGCTTCTACGACCGCGTCGAACGTGACCTTGCGCTCGACCAGACCGGCGTGCTCGTGCAGTCGGTCGAGCCGGGCGGCCCCGCCGGGCTGGCCCATCTGCAAGCCGGCGACGTGCTCGTTCGCCTTGGCGATCGTCCCGTCGACGGCCTCGACGCCATCGGCCCGGCCATGGCCGCCATCGCCCGTGGCTCGGACGACCGCTTCCCGATCGCGATCCTCCGCCGCGGCGAGTCGCGGATCGTCCACGTCGAACGCCGCTGGATCCAGGAGCCCCGCCCATGAACCGGTCGACGCCTTCCCGGCTCGCCGCGCTCGGCGTGGCCATCGCGCTGGTCCTGCCACCGGCGCAGGCCGCCGACGCGGGCGCCTCCGCGGCGCGCGACTCGAATGATTTCACCGCGACGTACCGCACCCTTGTCGACCGCCAGGCCGATGCGATCGTCCCGGTGCGCTACGTCATCACCCTGTCGGCGGGCGGGCAGGAACAGCGCAATGAAGACCGCACGCAGGGCGTGATCGTCGGCGCGGACGGGCTGGTCCTGGTGCCGGCCCGAGCGGTCAGCCTCGACCTTACCGCGCTCGCCCGTCCGGGACAGGGGATGCCTGCCGGTGCCGAGGCGACGTCCAGCGGCTTCCGCGTGCGGCTCCCGGGCAGCGACGAGTGGCGCGAGGCGGACCTGGTCACGCGTGACACTGAGTTGGGCCTCGCTTGGCTTCGCGTTCGCGACGCCCGAGGCTTGCCCTACATCCGTTTCGAGGAACTTGCCGAACCGGCGCCGGGGCGCGTGTTCTACACCTTGCTCAGGACCTCGGACGAGTGGGGGGCGGTTCCCTTGGTCCGGCCGGGCATGATCCTCGGCGAGACGCGCGTCCCGCGAAGCACCCTTCTCGTCGACGGCATGCCCGGGCTCGCCTTTGATGCCGCGGGGCGCCCGATGGGCTATGTCGACATCGACCTCGCGGCGATGACCCGCTCGCAGGGCCGGGGCCTCGGCCTCGACATGGCGGACATGGTCATGCACATGCTGCCGGCACGCCGCGTGGCCGCCGCGACCCGCTTGGCCGCCCCGCTGCCGGCCGTGCGGCGCGACGACGAGGCGACGGTGGACCCGTCGCCGGACGCCGAGTCCGGCGACTGAGAAAGGCCGATCAGCCCGGCAGGTTCGCCAGAAGGTGTTCCGCCGAGGACACCTTGAACTCGCCCGGTGCTTCGACGAACAGGGCCTTGACCACGCCGTCCTCGGCGTAGAGCGCGAAGCGCTTGCTGCGCAGCCCCATGCCGAACGCCGTGGCATCGAGCTCGAGCCCCATCGCCTTGGCGAAGGCGCCGTTGCCGTCGGCCAGCATCTCGATGCCGTCCGGCACGCCGGCCTGCTTCGCCCAGGCACCCATCACGAACGCATCGTTGACCGACAGGCAGGCCACCGCGATGCCCTTGGCCTGGAAGGCGCCAAGCTGCTCGATGTAGCCCGGCAGGTGCTTGGCGGAGCAGGTCGGCGTGAACGCACCCGGCACGGCGAACAGGGCGACCTTGCGGCCGCCGAAGACGTCCTGCGTGTTCACGGCCTGCACGCCGTCCTTCAGGACGTTGAACGTGGCGTCGGGCAGGCGGTCGCCGATGGCGATGGTCATGGTGGATCCTTTGGGTTTGGGCCGGGCGGCGCAGTGTAGCCGGCGTCGGTGAGCGTGCCGTGGCGACGGCCTGCGTTATCGTTGCGGCATGGAATTCAAGGACTACTACAAGGTGCTGGGCGTCGAACCGGGTGCGGGCGAAGCCGAGATCAAGCAGGCCTTCCGGCGGTTGGCGCGCAGGTACCACCCGGACGTCAGCAAGGAGAAGGGCGCGGAGGACCGCTTCAAGGCCGTCAACGAGGCCTATGAGGTCCTGCGCGACAAGGAGAAGCGCGCCGAATACGACGCGATGCGGGCCGGGGGCTTCGCGTCACCCGGAGGCTTCCGCCCGCCGCCCGGCCCCTGGCCCGCCAGCCGGATCACCTGCCCTTCCTTCAGGCCGGCGGGCACGCGCACGTCGAGACTCCGGCCGTCGATGTCGAGTCGCTGCGCCCCGCCGGCGTGGAGCGTCTCGAGGGGGACCTCGAAACGCAGTCGGACGTCCTCCTTCGCAGCCCTCGGCTTCGTCTTGCGACCGGTGGCCTCCCCGGGTGTCCGCTGCCGCGCCTTCGCGCCGAAAAAGGCTTCGAAGAAATCGCTGAACGCCCCGCCCATGTCGG
>JAJTHD010000303.1 GCA_021297925.1 Lysobacteraceae bacterium | reverse complement strand
CTTGCGGGCGACGGTGAACCGTCGTCCCTCGTACTGGAACCCGCGCGCGTGATCCTTCTCGACCCGGCGTTCCGAACCGCCATGCGCGGCTTCGCCGCAACGGTCGAACAGGCCACCAACGCCGAGCGCGCGTTCTGGGCGTGGTGGTGGCCGCAGCTGCGCGCGATGCAGCGCGCCCACAGCCTCGAGATCGGCGAGAGGGGCTTCGACGGCCTCATCGAGCAGGTCAGCCGGGTGATGCGGGCGCCGGATTCGCCGCTGCCCGACGCCGTTTTCGCGCGCTGGCCCATGGCGCTGGTCGATGAGTTCCAGGACACCGACGGCGCGCAATACGCCCTGCTCGACCGCCTCTACCGCGATCGCGATGGCGCGAAGCGCGGCTTGCTGGCGATGGTCGGCGACCCGAAGCAGGCCATCTACGGGTTCCGCGGCGGCGACATCACCGCCTACCTCGCGGCCTGCCGCGACGCCGATGCGGTGCTTCGTCTCGGCACCAACCAGCGCTCGTCCACCCCCTACGTCACCGCCTGCAACACGCTGTTCGACGGCGACCGCGCGCGCCTCGGCACCGGCGGCACGCCCATTGCCTACACGCCGGTGCAGGCTGCTGGCCGCGCCGATGCCAAGCCGTTGTTCGAGAACGGACAGCCGATCGCGGCACCGCTGGTGTTCCATCACCACGACGCGGCCCAACCCAACAGCCTGATGCGCCCGAGGGCGATCGAGGCCTGTGCGGCGCTGGTCGTCGACCTGCTGGCATCGAGGCGCCATCGCTTGAACGGCCGACTGCTGCAGCCCGGGGACATCGCCGTGCTGCTGGTCTCGAACGCCGAGGTCTCGGCCCTCCGTCGCGCGTTGCAGCGCCACGGAGTGCCCTGCGCGGGCCAAGGCCGGCAGACGGTGTTCGATTCCGAGTGGGCGCGCGACCTGCTGATCGCCCTGCACGCGGTGCGCCATCCCGGTGACGCCGGCGCCCTGCGCGCGGCCCTGCTCACGCCGCTGTTCGGCCTCCAGCCCGCGTACCTGCCGGCCCTCGAAGCGAATGGCGAACTGGACGCCTGGCGCGAGCGCTTCGTCGCGCTCCGGCAGCGCTGGTCGCGAGCCGGCGTGCTGGCCGTGGTGCAGGCCCTGATCGACCTCGCCCTGCCCGTGCTGGCGCGCCGCGACGAGAAGGACGGCGAGCGCGCGCTCACCGACCTGCGCCACCTCGGCGAGCTGCTGCAGCAGGAGGCGGAGGCCGGGCACTCGCCCGGGGCCCTGCTCGACTGGATGCGCGCGCAGCGCGAGGACGAGGAGGCCATGGCCGGCGACGAGCGCAGCCTTCGCCTTGAATCCGACGCGAAGCGCGTGCGACTGATGACCCTGCACGCCAGCAAGGGCCTGGAGTTCCCGGTGGTGCTGCTGCCCACGCTGTGGGCCCACGAGCACCGCGCGCCGAAGGCCCCCACCATCGCCTCGCAGGACGATGACGGCCGCCGCGCCGCGGTGTTCGAAGCCTCGGCAATGAAGGACGCGAAGGAAGCGCTGCAGGACGAGCGCTTCCGCCTGCTCTACGTCGCGCTCACGCGCGCGGAGCAGGCCTGCCACGTGTTCACGTTGCCGCCGGGGCGGCCGGCGAAGCGCGGCGTCAGCAGCGCGAAGGCCGACCCCGACCGCTCGGCGCTGGATGCGCTGCTGTCGCGTTGGCCTGACGATGCGCGCGGGGGCCCGGGGATCGCGTGGCGACAGGGCTGGCCGGCGCCACCGGCATCGCGCGATGTCACGCACGACGAAGCATCCCCGGCGGCCGAAGCCGTGCCGCCCGCACCCATCGGCTTCCGCCTGCCAGGCCGCTACAGCTTCTCGGCCTTGAGCGGCCACGGCGAGCGCCGCCACGTCGAGGCCAGCGCCGCCGACGACGAGCGCAGCGCCGTGCCCGAGGGCGAGATGACGCCGGACGCCACGGCGGCGCCATCGCCCACCGTCGACGCCGACGCAGCGGCCACGTGGCAGGCCCTCGCCACGGTGCGCGGCACCGGCTTCGGCCAGGCCGTGCACGAGCTGTTCGAGGCACGCGAACCGGGCCAGCGTTTCATGACCGATCCCAGCCGCGTGCTGCGCGCGCTGGCGCAGCACGCGGTGCGCACGGCCGACGGCAGCCCGCTCGCCGCCGTGGTGCCGCTCGTGGCGGCCATGCTCGACCGCTGCCTCGCGGTGCCCCTGCCGACCGGTGGCAGCACGCCCTGCACGCTCGGCACCCTGTCGACTGCGCGACAGGCGCATGAGCTCGCCTTCCAGTTCCACATCGACGAGGCCTCGATGGCGGACCTGCGCCGCCTCGCCGCCGCGCACGGCGAACCTTCGCTGATCCCCGAAGGCCCGTTGGACCGGCTGCGCGGCGCCATGGTCGGCGCCATCGACCTCGTGTTCGAACACGACGGGCGTTTCCACGTGCTCGACTACAAGACCAACGCGCTGCCCTCGCTGGCCGACTACGCACCCGAAGCGCTGGTGGCGGCGATGGATGCGCAGCACTACCGCTTCCAGGCCTTCCTCTACACCCTCGCCGTGCATCGCCACCTGCGCCAGCGCCTTCGCGACCGCTACGCCTACGCCACCCACGTCGGCCCCGCGATCTACCTGTTCGTTCGCGCCGCTGGCCTCGCCCCCGAGGTCGCGCCCGGGCTCGGGCTGTGGTCGCAACACTTCGCGGAGGCGCTGGTTCTCGGCGCGGACCGCCTCTTCGCCGGAGCTTCGGCATGAGCGCCCAACCGCATCCGCTGATGCTCCGTTCCACCACCGGCCTGCCCGAACACTGGCGGCCCATCGACCGCCTGCTGCATCGCTGGGTGCTCGCCCACGGCGGTTCGAACGACCTCGCCCGGCTCGGCGGCGCGCTGAGCGCGGCGACGGGCGAAGGCCACAGCGCGCTCGCCGTCGAGGACGCGCTGCGCCTCGGCGCGCCGACGCTCGATCGCGACACGCTGGACGCCCTTGCCGGCCCATGGCTCGGACGGCCCGAGGACGACACGCCCTTCGTCCGCGATGGCGAGGTGCGTGTCTACCTGCGCCGCTACTGGAGGGCGGAAACCGCCATCGCCGACGCGGTCGCGGGGGCCGTGCGCGCCACGCTTCCCGTCGCCGCCACCGCCATCGACGACGCCATCTTGGACGACCTGTTCGGCGGGCCTGCAGCGCCCGACAGCGAACCCCAGCGCGAGGCGGTGCGGCGTTGCCTGCGCACGAGGCTGTTCGTGCTGACGGGCGGGCCGGGCACCGGCAAGACCACGACCGTGCGGCGCATGCTGATCGCACGCCAGCGGCTGCAGGACGCGCCGCTGGCGGTGCGTGTCGCCGCGCCCACCGGCAAAGCGGCCCAGCGCTTGGCCGAATCGCTGCGCGAAGGCGGCGGCCTGCAGGGCGACCCGGTGGCGCTCACGGTGCATCGCCTGCTCGAGGTCCAGCCGCGCGCACAGACCTTCGGCCGCCATCGCGACCGCCCGGTCGACGCCGACCTCGTCGTCGTCGACGAGGCCTCGATGCTGGACCTCGAAACCCTGCAGGCGCTGCTCGACGCCCTGCCACCGCACGCGGCGCTGTGGCTGGTCGGCGACGCCGACCAGCTCAGCCCGGTCGGGCCGGGCTCGGCGCTGCAGGACCTCGTGCAGGCCCTCGACGCGCTCGACCCGACGCCGCTGGTGCGGCTCGCGCACAGCTTCCGTGCCGACGGGGCGCTCTCGGTGGTGAACGGGGCGCTGCGCCGCGGTGACGGCGCGGCCCTTGCCGATGCGATCGACCGCAGCGCGGGCGCGGTGCGCGTGCTTGGCACCACGACCCCTGCGGGGGTGCAGGCAGCCCTGCGCGACTGGGCCGAGGCCCTGGACGCCGAGGGACCGATGCCCGACCTGCCGGCCGACCCGACCAGCGCCGCCGGCATCGCGACGACCGCCCTGCGGAGCCTTCGCGCCCGCCAGTGGCTGTGTGCCGTCCGCGAGGGCGCGTTCGGCAGCGTCGAGGCGAACCAGCGCCTCGATGCGGCCCTGCGCCGCCGCGCGGGACGTGCCGCACTGGGCGAGTGGTACCCCGGACGCCGCGTGCTGGTGACCCGCAACGACGCCGACACCGGCCTCTTCAATGGCGATGTCGGCCTCTGCCTCGCCGACGCCGACGGCCGCCTGCGCGTGTGGTTCGAAGCGTCGTCCGGCAGCGGCAGCGCGACCGTGCGCGCCCTGCCGCTTGGCGCATTGCCGGCGTTCGATCTCGCCTTCGCGCTCACCGTGCACAAGAGCCAGGGATCGGAGTACGGCGAGGTGGCGGTGCTGTTGCCCCCCGATCCGACGCACCGCGTGCTCTCGCGCGAACTGCTCTACACCGCCGCTTCGCGCGCCAAGCGCGCGCTCACCCTGCACGCCGAGGACCGCGTCATCGACGCCTGCCTCGCCCGCCCCGTGCGCCGCGCCGGAGGACTGCACATGCGGCTGGCCGAGGCCCTCGGACCGCGCTGAGCCGCGGAATCGCGGAATCGCGGAATCGCGGAATCGCGGAATCGGGGAATCGCGGAATCGGGGAATCGCGGAATCGCGGAATCGCGGAATCT
>JAJTHD010000266.1 GCA_021297925.1 Lysobacteraceae bacterium | reverse complement strand
TGCGCACGCTGATGACGCGGACGGTGCCGGGCACGAGCTCGGCGGGGCGGCTTCGCTTGGTGCCGTGGGTCGCCATCCACGCCATCTCCGCATGACGACCTTCCGCGAGCCAGCGCGCCAGGTGGGCCTCGTCCGAAGACAGCGTGCCGGCGCTGATGCCGGCTTGCTGGAACCCCAGTTCGCCGGCCCAGCGTTTGATGTCGGCGGCGAGCGCGGCCCAGTCGTGCATGGGGCGGAGTATAGAATCCGGGCATGTTCCCGGGCCTCCCGCTCTTCCGCGCCGCGACGGTGCGTGCGATCGAACGCGACGCCGCGGCGTCCGGCGTCGATGTCGCGCAGCTGATGGCCCGCGCCGGCGAGGCCGCCGCCGCCGAATGCCGTCGGCGCTGGCCGCTGGCGGTGCAGCTCGGCGTGCTCTGCGGGACGGGCAACAACGGCGGCGACGGGTACGTGGCCGCGGAACGCTTGAAGCGCGCGGGCCTCGAGGTGCATGTCGTGGCCGTCGGCGAACCGCGTACGCCCGAATCGCGGGCGGCGTGCGAGGCGTGGCGGGCCACGGGCGGCGCCACGATCGACATGGCGCTCCCATGGCCGGCGGTGGACGTCTGGATCGACGCGCTGTTCGGCACGGGCTTGTCGCGCCCGCCCGAGGGCGATGCGGCGACGGCCATCGCGCGGCTCGCCGAGGCCCGCGCGGCAGGCGCCGGGATCCTCGCCTTGGACGTGCCCTCGGGGATCGATGCCGATCGCGGAAGCGCCTCCGGTGGCGCCGTCATCGCCGATGCGACGCTGTGCTTCATCGGCCTCAAGCGGGGCCTGTGCACGGGGCCCGCGCTGGATCACGCCGGCGAGCTTCGCGTCGACGCCTTGGAGCTCGACGCGCTCGTGGCGCGCGTCCCTCCCGACGCGCGGTGGGTGGACGCTTCGGCTCTCGCGACTGCGCTGCCGCCGCGTCCGCGCGACACGCACAAAGGACGGCAGGGCCGCGTGCTCGCGGTGGGCGGCAGCGCCCGCATGGAAGGCGCGCTGGTCCTGTGCGCCGAAGCGGCCGCGAGGGCAGGGGCGGGCGCGGTGGAGGCCTTGGGCGCCCCGCTGGCCATCGCCGCACTGCGCAGCCGCCGCCCGGAGGTGATGGGTGACGTCGCGTCCGTGCCGCACCTGCAGGACGCGCTGGCGCGGGCGCAGGTGGTGGTGATCGGCCCCGGTCTGGGCGAGGGCGTCTGGGCGGCCGATGCGATGGCGATGGTCCGGCGATCCGGTCGTCCCGTCGTGTTCGATGCCGATGCGCTGCATCGACTGCGGGATCCCGCCGAGCGCCTCGGCGATGCCGTGCTGACGCCGCACCCCGGCGAGGCGGGCGCCCTCCTCGGACTCGCCTCGGGCGAGGTGCAGGCCGATCGGTTCGCTGCCCTCGAGGCGCTGGTGGCGCGCTGGGGCGCCGTCGTGATCCTGAAAGGCGCCGGGACCCTGGTGGGCGCGCCCGGCGCGACGCCCGTGGTCGTCAGCGGGGGCAACCCCGGCATGGCGACCGCCGGCATGGGCGATGTCCTGGCCGGACTCGTGGCCGGACTCCGCGCGCAAGGCCTGTCCGCCTTCGATGCCGCATGGGTCGGTGCGGTGGCCCATGCGGAGGCCGGCGATCGGGCTTCGGTCGAAGGCCAGCGCGGGCTGCTGGCCGGCGACGTCCTGGCGTGCCTTCGTCCGGTGCTGAACCCGTGAGCGCCGAAAGCAACACGGTGATGCTCGCGGACGCCGCCGCGACCGAGGCCCTCGGCCGTCGATTGGCCGAGACCCGGCCATCGCGCGCGGTGGTCCATCTGCGTGGCGATCTCGGCGCAGGAAAGTCGACGCTGGCGAGGGCCTTGCTCCGCGCGCTGGGCGTCGCCGGCGCGATCCGCAGCCCCACCTACACCCTCGTCGAGCGCTACGCCTTGGCCGCTGGCGAGGAGGCGGCGCATCTCGACCTCTACCGTCTGGCCGATGCCGCGGAGCTCGATTTCCTCGGGCTCGACGAGCTCGAGGCGGCCTGCGGCTTGTGGTTGATGGAGTGGCCAGAGCGTGGTGCAGGGGCGTTGCCTCCCGCAGACCTGGAGATCGCCCTGGCGGTCGCCGGGTCCGGTCGGCGGGCGGTGTTGACGGCTCGGAGCCCGGAGGGCGCGGGGTGGCTGGACAGGCTCGAAAGGTCAGCTTAGGGGGCATTCATCAGGCGGAACCCGAGGAACATTCCGCAGGCCCCGGATTTCCAAGGAAAAAGCACTTGCATTGCCCCCGGGTCGATGGTTGAATCCCGCCATGCCGCGTCTTCCCGCCCTGTCGCTGACCCGATGGCTGCACTTGGCCGTGATCGCGGCCGGCGTCGCTTACGCGGCCTTCGCTCAGGCCGGCGCGCAGCTGTCGCAGCTCCGCCTCAGTGCCGGCGAGGCCAGCACGCGGGCCGTGCTGGCCCTTGATGGGACGCCCGGCGATTACCGCGTGTTCAGCCTCGCGAATCCGGACCGCCTCGTACTGGACCTGCCCGCGACGACCCTGTCCGAGGGTTTCCGCGCGCCAGCCCCGAACGGCCGCGTCATCGGCGTGCGTACCGGCGCCCCGGAGCCCGGCAAGCTCCGCGTGGTGTTCGATCTCGGCGGCGGCGTGAAGCCGAGGACCCGTGTCGAGGGCGAAGGCCGCAACACCCGCCTCGTGCTCGAGATGTTCCGGGCCGAGGCGGACATCACGGAGGACCGCCCTCCGGCCGCGTCGGTCGTGTCGGCTGCGTCGGCCGACGCCGAGGCGCCGGCCCCCGTGTCCGGCAGCCGTGAACTCGTCATCGCCATCGACGCCGGCCACGGCGGCCGCGATCCCGGGGCCATCGGCGGTGGCGGGACCTACGAGAAGACGGTGACCCTGAAGGTCGCGCGGGAGCTCGCGGAGGCGGTCAACGCCCACCCCGGTATGCGCGCCATCCTCATCCGCGACGGCGACGTCTTCATCCCGCTCGGCGAACGCTACCGCAAGGCGCGCGAGGCGCAGGCCGACCTGTTCATCTCCGTCCACGCCGATGCCGCGCTGAACCGCACGGCGCGGGGCGCCTCGGTCTTCGTGCTGTCGACGCGCGGCGCCTCGAGC
>JAJTHD010000084.1 GCA_021297925.1 Lysobacteraceae bacterium | reverse complement strand
GTCGGCAGTACGATCACGCGATCGGCGACGTGCATCGTGTTCGGAAGCAGGAGCCCGGCATGGGGGTAGAGCTCGCGGAAGGGCTGCATGTTGTGGCAACCCGGCCAGAAGTACTTCCTCGCGAGAATGCCCTCGGCATGGAGCGCGGCGACGATCTCGTCGCGCGATGCGCGGAACGTGCGATCCACTTCGATCACGACGTATTGCCAGTTGCTGCTCTCGGTCGGGTCGTAGTCGAGCAGGTGGATCCCATCGATGCCGGCGAACGCTTCGGCATACAGGCGGTGGTTGGCGCGGTTCGCTTCGACGACGGCATCGAGCGACTCGAGGTTGGTGAGGCCCATCGCGGCACAGATCTCCGGCATCTTGCCGTTGGTGCCGACGTGCACCGCCTTGTCGTAGGTCTCGAACCCGAAGTTCCTCATGTACCGCATGGTGGTCGCGAGGTCGTCCTCGTTGGTGGTGACCGCGCCGCCCTCGAAGCAATTGAAGAACTTGGTGGCATGGAAGCTGAAGACTTCCGCCCTTCCAAACGCGCCCACGCGACGCCCACGATAGGTCGCACCAAACGCATGGGCGGAGTCGAACATCAGGGACAAGTGGCGACGGCGGGCGATCTCGGCCAGCTCATCCACCGGCGCGGCGCGTCCCCACAAATGCACGCCGATGATGCCCGTGGTCCGGGGCGTGATCATCTTCTCGACCGCGAGCGGATCGATGTTGTGCGTCACCGGGTCGATGTCCGCGAACACCGGCGTGATCTCCTGCCACTGCAGGGCCTGGGCGGTGGCGATGAAGGTGTACGAGGGGAGGATCACCTCACCCTTGAGTCCGAGCGCGCGAATGGCGATTTCGAGCGCGATGGTGCCGTTGCACATGGCGACGACATGCCGCACGCCCAGATAACGGGCGAGTTTCTGTTCCAGCTCGTGGACCAGCGGCCCGTTGTTCGTGAGCCAACGGCGATCCAACAGGTCATTGACGCGGGCAAGGAACGCCGCGCGGTCACCGATGTTCGGGCGGCCGACGTGCACGGGATCGACGAAGGCGGGAGGGGCGCCGGCGATCGCGAGATTCGCCCTGGAGTGGATCGCCTTCCTCGGCGCGATGGTCGACATGTCCATTCCCGTCGGCGCAACGGAACGGAGGCTGCCCTTGATGGCTGGTGACATCGTCATTTCGCTCGACCTCGCCGGGAAACCGACTTTGCTGGATGCCCTTGCAAGAACGTTGCCAGATGGCCGATCCCTCGCGCTATGCGCGCGGCGGAATGACGTAGGACTGGGGCGGCAGCCCCTTGCACCATTGTGACCACGCCCATCGCATCCCGTCCTCGAAGCCCTGGATCGCGGGTGCCGTTTTTCCGATCATCGTGCGGCGCATGATGTCCCGGGTGGACGCCCGGATGGCCGAAAGCGCGTCCCATTGGCTTGGGCTCGCCCAGTGCACCGCCCTGTCGACGAACTCGTCTTCGGAATCCGCGACGAACGGCCCGAGCCCCGCGCCCCTCATGATGCTGCAGCCGCCCCTGGCCGGCAGCGTCTTCCCTGCCAGCGTCAGCGTGGGGACCCCCATCCAGAGCGCATGGTAGGTGGTGGTACCTCCGGTGTAGGGCGTCGCATCGAGGTTGAGGTCGACGTCCGTCTGCCGTTGCAGGTACTCGTAGATCTTGCTGCGCGGAAAGAACCGGACCCTCGACGGGTCGACGCCTTGCTCGGTGAACTGGCCACGGAGACGTTCGGCCGAATCGCCGTCGATGGCACCAATGACCATCCTGCTGTCCGGCACCCGCCGGAGCACCTGGCTCCAAAGGCGGATCGTCGCGGGATTGATCTTGTTCATCCGGTTGAAGCTGCCGAACGTGACGAAGGAGTTCCTGATGCAGGGCGCCGGTCCGACATCGGGTGATGGATCCTCGGGGTGGAAGATGGACGTCCCGGGATTGAGGAGGAGCTTCTCGGTGACCTGGTCGTCCATGGTTCCCGGTGGCGCCCAGAAGACATCGGCGACGTAGTAGTCCATGCGCGACAGGCCCGTTGTCGCCGGATATCCCCCCCAACTGATCTGGACCGGTGCGGGCTTGAAGGCGAAGACGCCGAGACGGTTGAACCCGGTATGCCCAGAGAGATCGACCAGCACGTCGATGCGGTCCTGGCGAATGCGGTTGGCGACCATTTCATCGCTCATGCCGACGATGTCGCACCAGCCGTCCGTCAGTGCCCTCAGGCGCCCGGTCGTCTCGTCGTGGGTACGATGGTTGGCGTAGGCGAAGATTTCGACGCGCGAGCGATCCAAGCCCTCCCACAGGGGCGTGACGAAGTTCGCCATCGCGTGCTGGCGGAAGTCGCCGGAAACGAAGCCCACGCGAAACCGGCGATCCGGATCACGATCGTTGTCCCAGAACGCGTGGGGCACGACCGATGCTTCGACCAACTCGCCGTATCGGCGATGCAAAGCGAAGAGTTCTTCCGGGCCGATCTCCGCGATGTGCGCGCCGACGAACAGGGCGATGTCGAGGGCGCCGAGGTGCGACGTCCCGGAGTCGCGCAATCGCCGGAACAAGGCCGCGGCCTGTTCGTGGCGGCCAAGGCCCAGATAGCAGACCGCCAGCGCGGAAAGGCACGCGTGGTTGAGGGGATCGGCAGCCATCGCCTCCTCGAGCAGCGGCAAGGCTTCCGTGAGCTCGTCGCGGTCGCGAAGGTAGGCGCCGAGCGCGAGAGCCACGCGATGGTCATGGGCGCCCAGCGCCCGGGCCCGCCGCAGCAGGGTCTCGGCCTCGGGGTCGCCGCGCTGGTTGAGCAGCAGACCGCGGTTGACCAAGGCGCGGACGTTGTCCGGCTCGCGCTGCAGGACCTCGTGGAACAGGGCCTCGGCCTCGTCCATCCGGCCGCGCTCGTGGAGGGCGAGGGCGAGATTCATCTTCGCGTCGACGCCCTCGGGATCGAGATCACAGGCGATGCGCAGGACCTCGATGGGCCCGTCCCCGGGTTCATTTCTCGGCATGCTGGCGCCGAGCACGCGCCATGCAAAGGCGCACAGCGGGTGGGCGGCTACGAAGGCCATGGCCGATTCACGCGCGGCGGCGAAGTCGCGCTTCAAGAACTTTTCCCGCAGCGCGAGCATCGCCTGGAGAGGCGCTTCGGCCGCCTGCTTCGCCGTCTTCCCGCTGGCGCGGACCTGGGCGGCCAACAGCGCGGTGCGGCGCTCACGCAAGCGCCTTTCGAACCCGGCCGCAGCCTCGGCGGGCAGGCCTGATGCCATCGCCCTGTGCAGCAGTCGATGGACGGCCTCGTGCTGGCCGAGCTGCATCAGGGCCTCGAGCTGGCTGATCCAGAACTCCTTCTCCCAGGGACGCAGCTTGAGGGCACGCCCGAAGCGCGGAAGCGCGCCCTTCCAATCGCCGCGTTGGGCGAGCAGCCAAGCCAGCCCGTGCTCGGCTTCGGCGGCGTAGGGATTGGCCCGGAGCGCGTCGAGGTACTGGGCCTCGGCCTCGTCCAGCCGTCCGGATTCGTGGGCGAGCGTGGCCTCCCGCAGCGCGAGCTGCGCATCGTGGGCCGACTGGGCGGAGGGTGCGGCGTCGCGGGTCATCTCAACCAGCATGGCTCAGGCCTGTGGGGACGGGAACCCTTGGCGTGCAAGCCGCATGCCGTCGCTTGCCCAGGGCTCCCGACTGCGATGACGGGATCAGCCTCGGCGCTGCGCCGCGAGCCAACGGCGATGCAAGCGGAACACGTGGCGTTCGAGCAGGTCGGCGACCGCCGGCTCGAGCGGTTCGAAGGCCCACCACGAGCGCTCGCCCTCGCGGGCGACGCATCGAACCGGCAGATGCGCCTGCAGCGGCAATCCCTCGCCCGGTTGCCAAGCCAGGGTCGCGGGCCCGTCGGCGAGCGCGGCGTCGATCGCGGCATCGTCGATGCGCAGGCCGCGCGCACTGAGGCGCACGGCCCGCGTCGGCGGCGGGGCCAACGCGGGCAGGGCCTGCGCCAGCAGCTGGAGGGTGAGGTCGAGCTTGGCCTCGAGGCGTCGAAGGGCCGGGTCCGCCGGATGGGCCGAGTCGTCGGATTCCGCGCGACGCTCCTCCATCATCGCGAGGTCTCGCAGCAACCTCTCCGCAGCCTCGGTGCTGCCCGTGGGGGGCGGCCCCGGCTGGATCCGCAGCCTCGCCGCGAGGTCACAGGCGACGGCCCCGTCGAAGAGGGCGGCGTCGGCGGCGGCCTCATCCACCGGCGTTGCCCAGATAGGCGCGCGCTGCGGCACCGCCCTTGCGGGCGGCCGACAGCTCGCTCGAGACACTCGATCGCACCTCGACGAGCGCCTGAAGCAATTCGCGCTGGCCGGCGGCGAGCATCTCCATCTCGCTCGTGGCGAGCGGGTTCGGGCCGGTGCAGGCGCCACGGACCGCCTCGTCGTGCTCGGCGAGCGCCGCCTCGGCACGCCGCAGGTCGACGGCGTTGAGCGCGTCGCGGGCGTCGCGCAGGGCCTGCAGGGCCGTCGCGTAATCGCTCATCGGCTCAGGCCGGCTTGATCTGCTTCCACGCGGCGAAGACGTCGTCGAGCAGGCCGGCCACTTCGCCGAAGCCCTCGGCGTCGTTGGCCGCGTTCGCCGCGACGATGCGCCGCGAGGCGTAGTCGTACAGGGCCTCCAGCCGCGCGGCGATGTCGCCGCCCTGGCTGAAATCGAGGCAGCCGGACAGGGAATCAACGATGGCGCCGGCCTCGGAGGCCGCCTTGGCCTTGCGCGTGAGGTCGCCGCTGGCGATGCAGGCTTCGGCCATCCGCAAACGCTGTATGGCGCCTTCGAGCATCAGCGCGATCAGCTGGTGCGGGTCGGCCTCGTGCACGCGGGTCTCGACGGCGGTACTTCGGTAGGCGGCGGCGGGATTGCGGGTGGTCATCGGGCATCAACCAGCGCCGGGCAGGCGCGCGAGTTCCTGGGTGAGAAAGGACGACGTGCTCTGCAGCTGCGCGACGAGGCCGTCGAGCGCCGTGAACTGCCGCCGGTAGTTGTCCTCGATGCGCGAGATGCGCACGTCGAGGCGCTCGCGATCGCTCAGCAGTCCCTGCAGACGATCGTTCAGGGCCTTGGTTCGGGCGTCGAGCAGGCCGGTGTTGGGCGCGACGGCGCCTTCGAGGCGGGCCGAAAGGACAGCCCCGAGGCTGCCCACGCGTTCCTTGTCGAACAGGCGCTCCACCGCCGCGGGATTGGTCGCGAGAGCCGCATCGAATTTGCTGACGTCGATGCTGAGCGAACCGTCCTTGCTGCTCCTGATGCCGATCGCGCTGAGCTCGTCGAAGGCGTCGCCGATGGCCCCGCGGAGCTGCTGTTGCAGCCCGCGCACGGCGGCATCGCCAAGCAGCGGCCCGCCGGTGCGCGATTCGGCGTTGTAGGCACTGGCGTTGCGCAGCTGGGTCAGCGCGGCGTTGTAGGCGCCAACGAAGGTCTGCATCGCCGTGCGGACGTTCGCATTGTCGGCGACGATGTCGAGCGTGAAGGTGCTGTTGTCCTGCGCCTTGGTCAGGTCGAGGGTGACGCCGTCGATCAGGTCGGTCAGGCGGTTGCTGTCGGCCGTTCGGGTCACGCCATCCACTTTCACCACCGCATCCGTGGCCGTCGTGGTGACGGCCAGGCCATTGGTGAAGGTGGCGATGCTGCCGGTGGCGTTGATGGTGATCGCGCCGGCGGTGCCGGCCTTGGCGGCGTTCAGCACCAGCACGTTGCCGGCATCGCCGTTGACGACGGTGGCCGAGAGGCCCTTGCCGCCCGTGGCCGTGTTGATGGCGTCGCGCAGTTCGGTGATGGTGTTGGTCGCGCCGAGCGCGACGTTGAACGTCTCGGTGCCCACGGTGAAGCTCAGGGTGCCGCTACCGAGGTCGGCGCTGGAGGTGACGGGGCCACTCTGGCGCTTCTGCGCCGTCGCCAGCGATTCGACCTCGATGCTGTAGCGGCCGAGCGCGGCGGTGCTGGTGGCCGAGGCGGTGAAGCCCGCATCCGCCTGGATGGTGGTCTTTCGGGCGGCGACGCCGCTCGTGCCGTCGAGGGCGTTGGCAGCCGTGCGGAGGCTGGAGAGCGCGGTCTTGATCTGGTTGAACGCGGCGAGGTCGGCGCGCGCGTCGGTTTCCCGGCGGGCGATCCGCTGCTCCTGCGGCGCGCGCTCGGCCGCCACCAGCTGGGAAACCAGCTGGTTGACGTTGATGCCGGACCCGATGCCGGGACTGGAAATCGAACCCATGGCGAACTCCTCGACTCTGCTGGATATCGGCCGCGCCCCCGGGGCCTGAAGCTACGTCGCCGGGGGAAGGGCCGCCAGTGCGCGCCGGTTCAGCCCCGCAGCAGGGTCAGGACGTTCTGCGGGATCTGGTTGGCCTGGGCCAGCATCGCCGTACCGGCCTGCTGCAGGATCTGCGTGCGGGTCAGCTCGGCGGTCTCGCGGGCGTAGTCGGCGTCTCGGATGCGGCTTCGCGAGGCGGTCAGGTTCTCGGAGTTCGTCGTCAGGTTGGCGATCACCGAGCTGAAGCGGTTCTGGATGGCACCCAGGTCGGCGCGACCCCCATTTACCGTGGTCAGCGACAGATCCACGATGGCAAGGGCCCGTCCGGCGCCGACCACCGTCG
>JAJTHD010000225.1 GCA_021297925.1 Lysobacteraceae bacterium | reverse complement strand
TCACGCAAGCGGCGGAACAGGTGCGGCGAGAGCGCATAGGCGGCGTCGGCGTGGATGTCGTGGGCATGGCGCCTCAGGTCCTGGACCGCGCGCGCGTCGCCGCCGTCGCAGAAGATCAGCACGTCGCGCGCCGGGACGGCCACCACGGCCTCGCCGCGCAGTCGTGGCGCCTCGCGCTCCCAGAAGTCGTCGAACAGCAGGACAGAGGCCTCGAAGTAGCCGCCGGCGAGCACGAGGTTCAGGCCGCCACCGCGCTGGACCTCGATGCCGGGCAACTTCGCACGCAGGTTGTCCACGGCCCGTCGGCGAAGACCCTCGAGCAGGACCCCGCGCCCGTCGAACCAGGCCGCCTCGACGTAGGACACGTTGTGCGGCGTGTCCACGGCGTACACGATGGCGAGGTGATCGTTCAGGGCTTCGACGCGATGGTCCGGCCGCGAGCCGTCCTCGCGCCCCGGCAGGGCGGCGAACCAGTCCGGCGACTTGAGCACCGGGACGATGTCGTCCGGCGATGCGCCGTCGCTCGCCGCCGCCCCCGTGACGGAGGCCAGCCACGCGCCGATGATCGACTCGCGCTCGTCCGGATCCGCGGTGTTCGACGCGAAGCGATAGACGTTGTCGAGGAAGACCTGCTGGACGCCGGCGACCCCGTCGACGGCCAGCGACAGGCGCGTCGTGACCCTGACCACGGCCCCGGGCACCGCCTGGCGCAACCGTTCCGCGACCCCCTCGGTAAAGGCGTCGGGATCGAGCGCCGGCATCCGCCGGGGCGAAAACAGCGCGCGAAGCGCGTCGAACCATCCCATCGTCGTCTCCCGTCAATCCACCGCGTGCTCGAGCGCTTCGGCAAGACGCTCGACGCCCACCACCTCGAGGTCACCCACCCGCCCCGACTTGGGCGCGTTGGTTTTCGGCACGATGGCACGTCGAAAGCCATGCGTCGCGGCCTCCTTGAGGCGTTCCTCGCCATTGGGCACCGGACGCAACTCGCCGGAAAGCCCCAACTCGCCGAACGCGATGGTCTTCTCGGGCAACGGGCGGTCGCGCAGCGAGCTGAGCACGGCGAGCAGTACCGGCAGGTCCGCGGCGGTTTCCTGCACGCGGATGCCACCCACGACGTTGACGAAGACGTCCTGGTCGTAGACGCCGACCCCGCCATGGCGATGCAGCACGGCCAGCAGCATCGCGAGGCGGTTCTGCTCGAGGCCCAGCGCGACGCGGCGCGGATTGGCCAGCGGCGACTGGTCGACGAGCGCCTGCACCTCGACGAGGAGCGGCCGCGTGCCCTCCCGGGTCACCATGACGGCGCTGCCCGCCTGCGGCGAGCGCGCGCCGGACAGGAAGATGGCGGACGGATTGGCGACCTCGCGCAGGCCCCGGTCGCCCATCGCGAAGACACCGAGCTCGTTGACCGCGCCGAACCGGTTCTTGAAGGCGCGCAGCACGCGGAACCGGCTGCCGGCCTCGCCCTCGAAGTACAGCACGGCATCGACCATGTGCTCGAGCACGCGGGGGCCCGCGATGCCCCCCTCCTTCGTCACGTGGCCGACGAGGAAGACGGCAGTGCCCGTCTCCTTGGCGAAGCGGACCAGCCGGGCCGCGCTTTCGCGCACCTGGCTGACCGAACCCGGCGCCGCGGTCAGCAGCTCGGACCACAGCGTCTGGATCGAGTCGGCCACCATCAACCGAGGCTTCGCGGCGGCAGCCTGCGACAGGACGCGTTCGACGCAGGTCTCGGCCAGGGCCTGCACGCCGTCGACGGCAAGGCCAAGGCGCTGCGCCCGTCCGGCCACCTGGGACAGGCTCTCCTCGCCAGTGACGTAGAGGCCCGGCACCCGCGCAGCCATCGCCGTGACGGCCTGCAGCAGCAGCGTGGACTTGCCGATGCCCGGATCGCCGCCGACCAGCACGACGGAGCCCTCGACCAAGCCACCGCCGAGGACGCGGTCGAGCTCACCGATGCCCGTCGAAACCCGGGACTCCGCCTCGTGGCGGACCGAGGACAGCGGCGTGATGCGGGCCTGCTCCGGAGCGCCGGCCCAATGGCCGTGCCGCGGGGAGGCCTTCGCGGCAGCGGGCTCGACGACGATCTCGGACAGCGTGTTCCACGCCCCGCACGCCTCGCACTGGCCCTGCCACTTCGGATAGCTGGCGCCGCAGTCCTGGCAGACATAGGCGGTCTTGGCTTTCGCGGCCATCGGGATCCTGGCGGGAAGACGGGACATGATCGTGGACGCGGGCCGTCGCGGATGTCGAGACGACAGACGCGCGCCCCCGGGTCGGAGGATGCCGCCGCCCCCCGCCGAAAACGCAAAAGGCCGCCCGGAGGCGGCCTTGGCGATGGTGCCGGAGAAGGGACTCGAACCCCCGACCTACGCATTACGAATGCGCCGCTCTACCAACTGAGCTACACCGGCATCAGACGCGGAAGTTTAGAGCCACCACGGGCGACGGTCAATCGACCAGCGCGATCCGCAGCTCCTTGGGCAGGGCGAACACGACGTCCTCGGGCTTGCCGGCCAGTTCCGCCGCCTCGCCGCCGCCCAGCTCGCGCAGGCGGGCGATCACGCCCTGGACCAGCAGTTCAGGCGCGGATGCCCCAGCCGTGACGCCCACGCAGCGCTTGCCGTCGACCCAGCGCGGCTCGACATGCTCCGCCCCGTCGATGAGGTAGGCCTCGACGCCGTT
The DNA here is from genome assembly GCA_021297925.1 of Lysobacteraceae bacterium. Taxonomy (GTDB): domain Bacteria; phylum Pseudomonadota; class Gammaproteobacteria; order Xanthomonadales; family Xanthomonadaceae; genus Silanimonas. Next base: position 2,337 of record JAJTHD010000225.1, on the reverse strand, counting down.
CTTCTCGGCCAGTTCGCGCAGTCGATTGGAATTCGAACTGCTCGGGCTGCCGACCACGAGGATCAGGTCGCAGCGCGCCGCCAGGTCGCGCACGGCATCCTGGCGGTTCTGGGTGGCGTAGCAAATGTCGTCGTGCCGCGGCCCCTGCATCGCGGGGAAACGGCGCTGCAACGTCGCGATGATGTCCTTGGTGTCGTCGACCGACAGCGTCGTCTGCGTGGTGAAAGCCACGTTGTCGGGCTGGGCGATGGTGATGCGCTCGGCCTGCTCGACGTCCTCGACCAGATAGATCGAGCCCGTGCCCGCCCCCTTGCGCCACTGTCCCATCGTGCCTTCGACCTCGACATGGCCGGCGTGGCCGATCAGGATCACGTCACGACCGGCACGGCAGTGACGCGTGACTTCGATGTGCACCTTGGTGACCAGCGGGCACGTGGCGTCGAACACCTTGAAGCCGCGTTCGACAGCCTCGTTGCGCACGGCCTGCGACACCCCATGGGCGCTGAAGATCAGCGTTGCGCCGGGCGGCACGTCGGTGAGGTCCTCGATGAAGACGGCGCCGCGGGAACGCAGGTCCTCGACGACGTACTTGTTGTGCACCACTTCGTGGCGGACGTAGATCGGCGCACCGAGTTGCTCAAGGGCGCGCTGGACGATCTCGATGGCACGGTCGACGCCGGCGCAGAAGCCGCGCGGATTGGCCAACAGGATCTCGAAGTTCATCGGCGGGCTCCAGGCCACAGGGACGCAAGCACCAGCAGCACGGCCCCGGCGACAATCGCCGAGTCGGCCACGTTGAACACCGGCCAGCTGAAATCGCGCCAGTACCAGTGCACGAAATCGACGACGTAGCCGAAGCGCACGCGATCGATGAGATTGCCCAGCGCACCGCCGATGATGAGCGCGAAAGGCAAGGCCTCGATCCAGTGCCCGCGCGGCATGCGCCGCAGCCAGTACACCAACAGGCCGCTGATGCCGACGGCGAGCGCGCTGAAGAACCAGCGCTGCCAGCCCGAGGCACCCGCGAGGAAGCTGAAGGCGGCGCCGTGGTTCTTCGCGAGTTGCCATTCCCAGAAACCGTCGATGACGGGAATGGTCGGGCCGCCGTACTCGAGGATCGACAGGAAATGGAGCTTGCTGGCCTGGTCGAGGACGATGACGACAGCGGAAAGCCACAGCCACGCCAGCGCGTTCGGGGCGGCGACGTCGCGGGTCGGAGCGGTGGGGGTCGGATCGGTCACGGAAGCGGGATCACTCGGCGCGTGGGGCTTGGGCCGCCCGGGAGGCGGCCGGGGCTCAGAAGAAGCGGCGGACTTCGCCCGGGCCGTCGACGTTGTCGACGCAGCGGCCGCAGAGCTCGGGATGGTCGGCGTGCGAGCCGACGTCGTGGCGGTAGTGCCAACAGCGCACGCACTTCGCCGAAGAGCTTGCCACCGCCCGGATGAACGCCCCGGCGACGCCGTCGGCAGCCACCGCGTCGGCGGGCTTCGCGGACGCCGGATGCAGGCGAAGCTCGCTGGTGATGAACAGGAAGCGGAGTTCGTCGGCGACCGGCGCGAACGTTGCGAGCGTGGCGTCATCGACGTACAGGTCGACCTCGGCTTCGAGCGAAGCGCCGATCGCTCCGCCGGCGCGCATCGGCTCCAACACCTTCGCCACGGCCTCGCGCAGGGCCAGCAATCGCGCGAACGTGTCGCCCGACAGCGCGCCGCCCGCGGGCAGCGGGTCGAGATCAGCGCTCCACGTGGTGAAGAGCACGTGCGCCTCGCGCGCACCGGGCAGGTGCTGCCAGAGCTCGTCGGCGGTGAAGCTCAGGATCGGCGCGATCCAGCGCGTCAGCGCGTGGGCGATGCGGAACATCGCCGACTGCGCCGAGCGGCGGCCGCGGCTGTCCACCGGCATGGTGTACAGGCGGTCCTTGGTGACGTCGAGGTACAGCGCGCCGAGGTCGTTCGTGCAGTAGTTCTGCAACGCGGCGACGACGGCGGCGAAGTCGTAGCGGGCGTAGGCCGACGTGATCTCGGCCTGCACCTCGCCGGCGCGGGCCACGGCCTGCGCGTCCAGCCACAGCAGTTCGCCGTTCGGCAGCCGATGCGTGGCCGGATCGAAGCCGGCGAGGTTGCCGAGCAGGAAGCGCGCGGTGTTGCGGATGCGGCGGTAGGCGTCGGCCGTGCGCTTGAGGATGTCGTCGGAGACGGACATCTCGTTGCGGTAGTCGGTGCTGGCCACCCAGAGGCGGAGCACATCGGCGCCCATCTGGTCGATGACCTTCTGCGGTTCGACCACGTTGCCGATCGACTTCGACATCTTCCGGCCCTGCGCATCGACGGTGAAGCC
>JAJTHD010000162.1 GCA_021297925.1 Lysobacteraceae bacterium | reverse complement strand
CGGCGGCGGTGAAGGCCGTATCGGCCATCGCCTTCGGGAAGGGGCGCAGCTGGACGCCACCGGCCACGAGGCGCTTGAGCGCTGCAGGGTTGCGGGCGTCGTACTTGGCCTGCATGTCCACGTGTGCCTCGGCGCAGGCGGCCTCGAAGATTGCCTGGTACTCCTTGGGCAGGGCCTCCCAGGCCTTGGCGCCCACGTACATCGTGATCTGCCCGCAGCCGTCCCAGTAGCTGGGGTAGTGGTAGAAGCGGGCGACCTTGTGCAGGCCGAGCTTCTCGTCATCGTAGGGGCCGATGAATTCGGCCGCGTCGATGGTGCCGCGCTCGAGCGCCGTGTAGATCTCACCGCCCGGGATGTTCTGCGAGATCACGCCGATGCGCTGCAGCACCACCCCACCGAATCCACCGATGCGGAACTTCAGGCCCTTGATGTCGGCCAGGCTCTTGATCTCCTTGCGGAAGAAGCCGCCCATCTGGGTGCCGGTGTTGCCGCAGGCGAAGTTGACGATGCCGTAGTCGCGGTAGAACTCGCGCAGCAGCGGCAGGCCCTCGCCGTCCTTCATCCAGGCCGTCATCTGGCGCGAGTTCATGCCGAAGGGAATCTGGCCGTCCAGCGCGAAGGTGGGGTCCTTGCCGAAGAAGAAGACCGAGGCCGTGTGGGCGCATTCGACTGTGCCGTTCTGCACCGCATCGAGCACGCCGAAGGCGGGCACGAGCTCGCCGGGGGCGTGCACGGTGATCTCGAAGGCACCGCCGGTGGCTTCGCGCACCCGCTTGGCAACCTGCTCGGCTGCGGCATAGATGGTGTCGAGGTTCTTCGGCCAGCTCGAGGCCAGGCGCCAGCGGATGCGGGGCTGCGCCTGGGCGTGGGCGGCTCCGGCCAGCGTGGCGGCGGTTCCGGCCAGGCCGGCAGCGGTGAAGGAACGGCGTTTCATCGGGGTTTCCTCTTGAGGGGGGTGGAAGGGGCCGCAGCAGGGGTGTGCCGGGCCAGGAAGGCCGAGACCTCGGCCAGGGTTTCGGACGGAGCCTCCTCGGCGGCAAAGTGGCCGCAATCGAGCGCGCGACCGCTGACGTGGCGGGCCACCTCGCGCCAGCTGGCCAGGCAGTCGAACTGCCGGCCCACGGTGCCGCGGCTGCCCCACAGCACGAGCGTCGGCACGTCGGTCTTGCGCCCAAGGTCGGCGCGGTCGTGGTCCAGGTCGATGCCGCCGGAGGCGCGGTAGTCTTCGCACGTGGCGTGCACGGTGCGTGCATCGGCGAAGGTGCGCACGTACTCGGCCAGGGCTGCCTTGGAGAAGACCTTCAGCCCGTGCCCGCCGAGTGCGCTGCCCGCCAGGATGGCCTGTGGCAGCAGCGGGCCGAGCATCTGCTCAGGCAGCGGTGCCGGCTGCAGCATCAGGAACCAGTGGTAGTAGGCCCGCGCGAAGGCCATGTCGGTGGACTCGAAGGCGTGCAGCGTGGGCACGATGTCGATGGCCGTGAAGCTGCGCACGACGGCGCGGCCGTGGTCGCGCACGAGGCGGTGCCCCACGCGCGCGCCGCGGTCGTGGCCCACGAGGTGGAAGGAGCCATGGCCGAGCTTGCGCATGAGCTCCACCACGTCCAGCGCCATCACGCGCTTGGAGTAGTTGGAGTGGTCCGGCAGGCCGCGCGGCTTGGAGGAGTCGCCGTAGCCGCGCAGGTCGGGGCACACGACGGTGTAGTGGCGTGCCAGGCGCGGCGCCACCCGGTGCCACATGGCGTGGCTCTGCGGGTAGCCATGCAGCATCGCCACGGGCGGGCCCGAGCCGCCCACCACGACATTCAGCGTCACGCCGTTGGCGCGCACGCGCCGGCTCTCGAAGCCTGGAAAGAGCTCCATCTCGTCCCTCCCTCGGGCCGCACCGCCAGGCTGGCGGACACAGTTGCCCTGACGACCGATTCTGTGTGCGCGAAGCGCGATCAGGCCAGCCAGCGGGCTCGATTTGAATTCGACAGGGTGTGACCTGGATTCACACGTACATGCGAACCGCCCAGGTGCTTCCCAGGTGAATGGTCTGTTTCAGGTGAATTGACGTGAGCTTTGCTCACATCCACCGGAATTCATGTCCATTGCCGGGAGCGTTGCGCCTGCCTAGGATTCCGGGCATTGCACTCAAGGGTCAGGAGGCCCGGCGATGCTCAAGACGGAAGTGTTGCGCGGACCTGGCGGGGTCGTGCTGATCATGGACTCGATCACCAAGGTGGCGCCCGAGGACGTGGGGGCGATCGTGGTGTCGGCCTCGCACGGCGGCGCGAGCTCGGGCGAGTTCGCCCTGGAGGTGCCGCTGAAGGCTGTCTTCTTCAACGACGCCGGTGGCGGCAAGGACGGCGCGGGCATCGCGGCGCTGGCCATGCTGCAGGCACGGGGCGTCGCGGGCGGCACCGTGGCGCACACGAGTGCGCGCATCGGTGACGCCCAGGACATGTGGGAGTGCGGCGTCATCTCCCACCTCAACGATTCCGCGCGCCAGCTCGGCCTGGCCGTGGGCGAGTCGCTGCGCGGGGCGCTGCAGCGTCTGGTGGCCGGCTGACACGCCGGCACACCGCGAATGCGTCCCTCACCCACCCCTCAAAACCTGGAGACCATCATGTCCTTCACACTCGGTCGTCGCCTCGTCGCCTTGGCGGCCTGCGCCGCCTTCGCTGCCGGCGTGTCCGCCCAGACGGGCGACATCAAGGAGCGCAACATCAAGCTGAGCTACGTCACGTCCAAGGACAGCCCCTACGGGCTGGGCGTGAACAAGCTCGCCGAGATCGTGGCCGCGCGCAGCGGCGGCAAGATGAAGCTGCGCGGCTACTCCGACGGGCAGCTCGGCGCCGAGGTGCAGTCCATCTCCGCCGCGCAGGGCGGGGTGCTCGAGATGGCGCTCGTCTCCACCGCGGCGGTGGCGGGCAACGTCAAGGAGTTCGCGCTCTTCGACTTCCCCTTCCTCTTCGGCGACGAGCGCGAGGCCTACGCGGTGCTCGATGGGGCAGTGGGCTCGCAGCTGCTGGGCAAGCTCCAGGACCGCGGCCTCGTGGGCCTGTGCTACTGGGAGGTGGGCTTTCGGCACGTCACCAACAGCCGTCGCCCGGTGACGCGGCTGGAGGACTTCAAGGGCCTGAAGATCCGCACCATCCAGAACCCGGTGTTCGTGGATGTCTTCAACACGCTGGGCGCCAACGCCACGCCGATGGCCTTCACCGAGGTGTACACGGCGCTGGAGAGCAAGGCGCTGGACGGCCAGGAGACGCCCTACAACATCATTTACACGAGCCGCTTCCACGAGGTGCAAAAGTTCCTCAGCGCCACGCGCCACATCTACGGGCCGGGCGTCGTGCTGGTGGGCCGCAAGTTCTGGGACCAGCTCAGCGCCGACGAGCGCAAGATCCTGCAGGACGGCTGTGCCGAGGCGCGCGAGTTCGAGCGCAAGGCCAGCCGCGACCTGGACGCGCGCGTGCTCACCGAGATGCGGGCCAAGGGCCTGGTGGTCAACGAGATCTCGCCCGAGGAGCGGGCCCGCATGCGCGAGCAGGTCAAGCCCGTGATCGAGAAGTACACCGCGACGGTCGGTCCCGACCTCGTCAAGCAGGCTTACGCCGAGATCGAACGGGTGCGCCGCCAGCCGCGCTGACGGGCACCGCCCCCCGCGCCGGCCGCATGCGCTGGCCGGGCGGGGGCACCTCGCTGGCGCGCATCTCGGCACCGAGCCAGGCCGCCAGCGTCTCCACGTCGGCCCGGCCGTCCAGGTGCGGGGCGATCCACAGCACGAGCTTGCGCGGGCTGGGCACGAAGCCGAACGGCGCCACCAGCTTGCCCGACTGCAGGTCGTCGAGCACCAGCATGCGCGGCACCACCGCCACCCCGAGGCCGCACACCGCCGCCTGGATCTGCAGGTAGAAGTGCTCGTAGCGGGCAGCCACCTCCAGCGGTGGCCCGGTGTAGCCGGCAGCCTCGACCCATTCGTCCCAGGCTTCCAGGCGCGTCTTGGTGGCCAGCAGCCGCGCCTCGGCCAGCGCGGGCGGATCTTCCAGGCCCACGGCGTGCTGGTAGTCCGGCGCGCACACGGGGCCCACCCACTCGACGAGCAGGTCGCGTTGCCGCGCATCGGCAGGCGGCGTGATCGAGGAGTTGCGGATCGCCAGGCCGATGTTGTCGCGCACGAAGTCGATGCGGTCGTAGTTCATGTTGAACTGCAGCTCGACGTCCGGATGGCGCTGGTGGAAGCCACCGATGCGTGGCAGCAGCCAGTGCATCATGATCGACGAGGAGCACGACAGCGTCAGGGGCCCGGGGCGCAGCTGCTCCACGCTGGCCTGGATGAGGCGGAAGGCCGTGGCCAGACCCTCGGCCAGGCGCAGCCCCTCGGGCGTGGGCCGCGTCGCGCCGCCCCCGCGCTCGAGCAGCACCAGGCCGAGCTGCTCCTCGAGCGAGCGGATGTGCCGGCTCACGGCGCCGTGCGTGACGAAGAGCTCCTCGGCCGCCGCACTCATGCTGCCCAACCGCGTCGTGGCCTCGAAGGCGCGCAGCGCGTTCAGCGAGGGGCGTGGCGTGCTGCGGGGAGTGGGCACGGTGTGAGCTTTCGTCGCAGTCTGCCGAGATCATATCGCTTGGTGATGCGGGGGGCCACCTCTACGATTCCTCGCATGACGCAAGACCACGAGCACGCCTCGCGCACCGAGCTGCGCGCGACATACCTGCTGGAGAGCTGCGAGCCCATCGAGCGCGTGGCCGAGGTGATTGCCGGCGAGCAGTCCAGCGGCACCTTCCTGCGCCTGGCTGGCGAGACCGACGAGCTCAAGCAGCGTGCCCGCGCACGCGTGGCCCGCATCGAACACCTGCCGGGCGTGAAGCGGCCCGCGCTGCCCAGCGCCTATGCGAAGCGGCGTGGCCTGGGCGGCCGGTTGTACCGCGGCCGCATCGAGCTGGCCTTCCCGGTGGCCAACATCGGCGCCAACCTGCCCACGCTGATGGCCACTGTCGCGGGCAACCTGTTCGAGCTGGGCGAGGTGACGGGGCTGCGCCTGACGGACCTGGACTTTCCGGCGGAATTCGCCGCCCGCTTCCCCGGGCCACGCTTTGGCGTGCCAGGCACCCGCTTGCGCGCGGGCGTGCAGGGCCGCGCGTTGATCGGGAGCATCATCAAGCCCAGCATCGGGATGCTGCCGGAGCAGACGGCCGCCGTCGTGGACGAGCTGTGCGCGGCCGGCATCGATTTCATCAAGGACGACGAGTTGCACGCCGACCCCGACTACGCCCCTTTCGAGGCGCGCGTGCGGGCCGTGATGCCGGTGCTGCACCGGCATGCCGACCGGCTCGGCCGCATGCCGATGTACGCCGTCAACATCTCGGGCACGGTGGACGACATGCGCCGGCGCCACGACACGGTGGTGGCCGCGGGCGGCAGCTGCGTCATGGTGTGCATCCACGGCGTGGGGCTGGCCGGCGTGCAGCACCTGCGCAGCTACAGCGAGCTGCCCATCCACGCCCATCGCCACGGCTGGGGCGCGCTGTCGCGCCACCCGTGGCTGGGCTTCGAGTTCACCGCGATGCAGAAGGTGTGGCGCCTGGCCGGCGTCGACCAGCTGCACGTCAACGGGCTGCGCAGCAAGTTCTGGGAGCCCGACGCTTCCGTGATGCGCTCGGCGCGCGCGCTGCTGGCGCCGTTTTCCGGGGTGCAGCCGGCGATGCCCGTGTTCACCTCGGGGCAGTGGGCCGGGCAGGCGCCGGACATGTACGAGGCGCTGGGCTGCTCGGACGTGCTGCACGTGGCCGGTGGCGGCATCATCGGGCATCCGATGGGCATTGGAGCCGGGGTGGCCAGCATGCGGGAAGCCTGGGAAGCGGCACGCGAAGGGGTGGCGCTGGACGTCTATGCGAAGAGCCGGCCGGCCCTGCGCGCCGCCCTCGACACCTTCGGGGAGCGCGGATGAGCGGGCCCGCGCAGGCCTCGCCCCGCCACGCGCGGTTGGCCTTCTACGGCGACGACTTCACCGGGTCGACCGATGCGCTGGAGGCGCTGGCTGGCGCCGGCCTGCGCTGTGCGCTCTTCCTGGAGCCGCCGCAGCCGGGCAGCCTGGAGGCATTCGGCGAACTCGACGCGATCGGCCTGGCCGGCCACGGCCGGGCGATGTCGCCAGCCGAGATGGACGAGGCGCTGCCGCCGCTGCTGCAGGCGCTGGCGCAGGTGGCCCCGATCGTGCACTACAAGGTCTGCTCCACCTTCGACAGCGCACCTCACGTGGGCAGCATCGGCCGGGTCATCGAGATCGCGCGGCGCACGCTGGGTTGCGGTGCAGTGCCGATCGTGGCCGGCAACCCGGCGCTCGGGCGCTACTGCCTCTTCGGCCACCTCTATGCGCGCTCGGGCACCGACGGGCGCGTGTACCGGATCGACCGGCACCCGATCATGCGCGTGCACCCGGTCACGCCCATGGACGAGTCGGACCTGGCGGTGCACATCGCGCGCCAGGCGCCGCTGCGCTTTGCCGGGGTGACGCTGGCCGACCTGGACCGCGGACCCGAAGCGGCCGAGGCCGCATGGCGGGCCGCCCTCGAGACGGGAGCCGAGGCCGTGCTGATCGACGCTGCCAGCCCCGCGCACCTCACCGAGGTGGGGCGGCTGCTGCAGGCGCAGGCGCAGGTTTCCCCGCTCTTCGTCGTCGGCTCCTCCGGGCTGCAGTACGCCCTCACGCAGTGGTGGCGCGCCAGCGGGCAGGGCGGGGCCGCTGGCGGCGCGGCGCTGGGCCAGGTGGAGGCCGTGGACCAGGTGCTGGCCGTGAGCGGCAGCGCCTCGGCGCTGACGGCGCTGCAGATCGAGGCGGGCCTGGCTGCAGGCCTCGTGGAGGTGGCGGTGCAGGCGCACGAGCTGCTCGACGCGGCCGCGTGGCCGGCGGTGCGCGAGGCGCTCGTGGCGCGCGCCACGGCCGTGCTCGCCGAGGGCCGCAGCCCGCTGCTGCACACCGCGCGCGGGCCGGACGACCCGCGCATCGGCCGCATGGTCGAAGCCCTCGTGGCAGCGGGGCGAACGCCCGACGCGGCGCGCCTGGAAGGCGGGCGGCTGCTCGGGCAGCGGCTGGCGGAGCTGACGCGCGCGATCCTGGAGCGGGCGCGCGTGCCGCGGCTGCTGCTGGCCGGGGGCGACACCTCCAGCCTCGTCATGCAGGCGCTGGGCCCGCAGGCGCTGACGGTGGCCGCCAGACTCTCCCCCGGCGCGCCCCTGTGCCGGCTGCACGGGGGCGACGCGCTCGCGCACGGCATGCAGGCCGCGCTCAAGGGTGGGCAGATGGGCGGCCCGGACTTTTTCGAGCGGGCCTGGCGCGGCGCGCGCTGAGCACCCGAGGCGCGCGCTTCACACTGGCTCCAACCGATCTGCCCGACTGACTCGTCCCGATTCCGACACACCCCCTCCCGCGACGGCCGATGGCCAGGCGGGTTTCCTTCGAAGAGGTCATGACATGATGAAGAAGATCGTCATCCTGGGCGCAGGCGGCAAGATGGGCCTGCGCGTGTCCACCAACCTGCGGCACGCCCCTTACGAGGTGGCGCACGTGGAAGTGAGCGAGGTGGGGCGGCAGCGGCTGGCCGGCATCGGCTGCACGGCACGCGCGGCCGATGAGGTGCTGCCGCAGGCCGACGTGGTGATCCTGGCCATCCCCGACAGCGCGATCGGGCGCGTGACGCACGACCTCGTCGCGCAGTTCAAGACCGGCGCGATGCTGGTGGCGCTCGACGCGGCGGCGCCCTTCGCGGGCGAGCTGCCGGCGCGGGAGGACCTCACCGTGTTCGTCGCCCATCCCTGCCACCCTTCGGTCTTCAACGACGAATCCGACCCCGAGGCGCGGCGCGACTACTTCGGTGGCCTGAAGGCCGGGCAGGCGATCGTGTGCGCGCTCATGCGCGGGCCGGAATCGCAATACGCGCTCGGTGCGGACATCGCCACGCGCATGTACGCACCGGTGCTGCGCACGCACCGCGTGACGGTGGAGCAGATGGCCATCCTGGAGCCGGCACTCTCCGAGACGGTCACTGCCACCTGCCTGACCGTGATCCGCGAGGCCACCGACGAGGCGGTGCGCCGCGGCGTGCCCGAGCAGGCGGCGCGCGACTTCGTGCTCGGCCACATCAACGTGGAGTTGGCGATCATCTTCGACCAGCTGCCCGGGGTGCGGATGTCCGATGCCGCCAACCGCGCGGTGGAGCGCGCCAAGACCGAGATCTTCGCGCCCGACTGGAAGAAGGTCTTCGAGCCGGCGGCCATTGCCGAGAGCATCCACGCCATCACGCGCGGGCACTGAACGCGGCGCTGCCGCCATCCAACCGGGAGCGCACGAGATGACCGCACCTGTCTGGCTTGAGGTGGCCCTCAACGGGCCCTGGTCACGCACGCGCCAGCCGCGCATCCCCGTGCAGGTCGAGGAGATCGTGGAGGAGGCGCTGCGCTGCGCCGACGAAGGGGCCTCGATCCTGCACTTCCACGCCTACGACCCCGTCACGGGGCGGCAGCGCGACGACTACGACATCTACGCCCCCATCATCGAGCGCATCCGCACGCGGCGCGATGTGATCTGCTACCCGACGCTGCCCTTCGCCGGCAGTGTGGACGCCCCCGCGCCGCTCACGCCGGCGCAGCGCTTCACGGCGGTGGAGAAGCTGCTGCAGGCCGGGCTCATCGAGTGGGCGGTGGTGGACCCGGGCTCGGTCAATCTCACGCACCTGGGCGACATCGCCTCGGGCCACGAGGGCTTCGTCTACGCCAACCCCGAGTCGCACATCCGCCACGGCCTGGCCCTTGCGCAGCGCCATGGCATCACGCCCTCCTATGCCATCTACGAGCCGGGCTTCATCCGGCTCGGTGCGGCGCTGCACCGTGCGTACCCGGGCGCGCCCACGCCGATCTACCGGCTCATGTTCTCCGACGGCCTGGCCTTCGGCTTCCCGCCGCAGGAATGGGCGCTGCAGGCCTACCGGCAGCTGCTGGCGCAGGAGGCCCCCGGTGCAGCCTGGATGGTGGCGGGGCTGGCGGTGCAGATCGAGCCGCTCATTGAGGCGGCGGTGGCCGCCGGCGGGCACGTGCGCGTGGGCCTGGAGGACGCTCCCATGGGCTGCGCGCTCGGCAACGCGGCGCTGGCGCAGCGCGCGCGGGCGCGCATCGAGGCGGCAGGTGGGCGCCTGGCCAGCACGGCCGAGGTGCGCGTGGCCTTGCGTGCGACGTGCGCGCCTTCCCCCACCCACCGGAGTTCGCCATGAAGGGCCTGGCCCGCATCGGCACCCGAGCGCTCGAAGGGCTCATTGCGCTCATGCTGGCCGCGATGGTGGTGCTGGTGTTCGGCAACGTCGTGCTGCGCTACGGCTTCGACTCGGGCATCACGGTGTCCGAGGAGATCGCGCGCTGGCTCTTCGTGTGGCTCACCTTCATGGGGGCGCTGGTCGCATTGGGACGCGAGGAGCACCTGGGCAGCGATTTCCTGGTCTCGCGCCTGGGGCCGCGGGGGCGGCAGATCTGCCGCGTCGTGGGACACCTGGCCATGCTCGGTGTGTGCGCCATCCTGCTGCACGGGGCACTTGCCCAGGTGCGCATCAACGCCGACGTGAGCGCCCCGGTCACGGGGGCTTCGGTCGGCATCTTCTACGCCGCAGGGGTGGTCTTCGCAGTCGGGGCGGCCGTGCTGCTCGTGCTCCAGCTGGTGCGCACGTTGCGTCAGCCCGCCGACGCCAAGGGGCGCGCGCCATGACACTGGTCGTCTTCCTGGTCTCCCTGCTCGGCGCGATGGCGCTGGGCATGCCGATCGCCTTCGCGCTGCTGGTGTCCGGGGTGGCGCTGATGGTGCACCTGGACATGTTCGATGCGCAGATCCTGGCGCAAAACCTGATCAACGGAGCAGACAGCTTTCCGCTGCTGGCCGTGCCCTTCTTCATGCTGGCCGGCGAAATCATGAACGCGGGAGGCCTGTCGCGGCGCATCGTGCAGCTGGCGATGACGCTGGTGGGTCATTTCCGCGGCGGCCTGGGCTACGTGGCGATCCTGGCCGGCTGCATGCTCGCTGCGCTCTCGGGCTCGGCGGTGGCCGACACCGCTGCGCTGGCGGCGCTGCTGCTGCCCATGATGGTCAAGGCGGGTCACAACCGGGCCCTGTCGGGCGGGCTGATCGCCAGCGCCGGCATCATCGCACCGATCATTCCCCCCTCGATCGCCTTCGTGATCTTCGGGGTGGCGGGCAACGTCTCCATCGGCAAGCTCTTCCTGGCCGGCATCGTGCCCGGGCTGATGATGGGCGCGGCCATCGCGCTGGCCTGGTGGTGGGTGGCGCGGCGCGAGGCGGTGCCGCCGCCGCCGCGCGCCAGCCTGGCCGAGCGACTGCGCGCGCTGCGCGAATCCTTCTGGGCACTGCTGCTGCCGGTGCTGGTGGTGATGGGGCTGAAGATGGGCGTGTTCACGCCCACCGAGGCTGGTGTGGTGGCGGCGGTGTACGCGCTGCTGGTGGCCACGCTCGTCTACCGCGAGCTCGCGTGGCGCCAGCTGGCCAAGGTCTTCGTCGATGCCGCCCGCACCACGGCCGTCATCATGTTCCTCGTGGCCGCGGCGATGGTCAGCGCCTGGCTGATCACGGTGGCCGACATTCCCACGATGCTCATCGGCGTGCTCGAGCCGCTGCTGGACAACCCGACGCTGCTGCTGCTGGGGATCATGCTGCTGGTCATCGTCGTGGGCACCGCGATGGACATGACCCCCACCATCCTGATCCTCACGCCGGTGCTGATGCCGCTGGTCAAGGCCGCGGGCATCGACCCCGTCTACTTCGGGGTGCTCTTCGTGATGAACAACGCCATCGGGCTCGTGACGCCGCCCGTGGGCACGGTGCTCAACGTGGTCGCTGGCGTGGGGCGGATGAAGCTCGACGAGGTGACGCGCGGCGTCGTGCCCTTCATGTGCGCGCAGTTCGGCGTGCTGCTGCTGCTGGTGCTGTTTCCGTCCATCGTGATGGTGCCGCTGCGCTGGCTGCAGGGCTGAGCGCAGCTGGCCCGAGGCTGCCTCAGGCGGGCGCGCCCCTGGCTTCCCGCCCCAGGCGCCTGAGCAGCCTGGCGAGCACCGCGCCCAGCGCGATCGCGGCCAGCGTGAGCCCGACCGTGCCGGCTGCCCAGAAGCCGGGCGCGCCGCGCAGCGCCTCGGGCGTTCCGCCCGGCCACAGGTCGAAGGCCAGCATGTAGCCGCCCAGCAGCCCCACGCCCCACATCGCTGCGGCATTGACGACGAAGGTGATGGTGGCGATGCGCCAGGCGCGCAGGACGACCCCTGCATAGACCTGTGAAGCGTCGGCCAGGTGAAAGACGGCCACCCAGGCCAGCAGCGGCAGCGCAGCAGCGGCCACCTGCGCGTTGGAGGTGTAGAGCCCCACCAGGGGCTCGCGCAGCAGGGCGACGATCGTCCCGCAGGCCAGCGCCAGCCCGACCGTGAGCGCCGCCCTTCGCCCCCCGCAAAGTGCAGACGGTCGCATGTCGCGGGCCCTGCGCTGCGGCGCTTTGCAGAATGCAGGCCATGCCCAAGACCGCCCTCGTCTTCGCCAGTGCGCTGCTGCTGGCCATGCCGCTGCACGCCAACCCGCTGCAGGAACTGCGCGACACCCTCGCCCGCCTGGCCGGCCACACGCCGCTGAAGGCCTCGGTGCAGCTCAAGAGCGAGAGCCGCAGCTCCGACGGCGATGACAGCGAAGCCAGCACCGGCCTGGCCACCGT
>JAJTHD010000052.1 GCA_021297925.1 Lysobacteraceae bacterium | reverse complement strand
CTACAAGGTTGCCCTATGTGGTCTCTCCGTCAAGGACAGGCACCTTGTCGATATCGTGCTCACGCGCGCGCCGGACCCCAAGCACCGCTTCCAATCACTCAAGCCGACCGACAGCGAAACGCCCCTGATCGCGCTTGTAGACACGGGCAACCCGGTCGCCCTCACCGGTTTCGAAGAGCTGCGGCGCCGGAACCCGAGACTGGTCGGCGTGTTCATCTCCGATCACGGCCTGATGGGCGATTCGCGCTACCGCATCGAGCGCAAGGCCCTGCTGCTGCAAGTGCAGCGCACGCTGGACGAGGTGGTCGACCAGGAACTGCACGGCAACAAGGTTAGTCCGCTCAGCGCAGGTGCGAAAACGGGCGCTACGCCGACCGGCTACGCGTGGTTCGGTGCCGGTGACGCGGCCTTCGCCTCGCCGCCGCCGGCATCCCTGGCAGCGGCAGTTGATGTATCGCCACTGCACGCCCTGGTGGTCGACGACAGCCTGGCCGTGCATGAACAGCTGCGCGGCGCGCTCGATCGTTCCGGGCTGCAGTCCGACATGGCCGAAAACGCCGAGCAGGCGATCGGTCTGCTGCAGCAGCGAAGCTACGACATCGCCTTCCTCGACGTGGTGATGCCCGGCATCGATGGCTACGAGCTGTGCCGGAAGATCAAGCAGAACAGCTACACCCGCGCCATGCCGGTGCTGATGCTGACCAGCCGCTCTTCACCGTTCGACCGCGCCCGCGGCGCGCTCGCCGGCTGCGACACCTATCTGGTCAAGCCGATCACCTGGGAGGGCTTCTACCAGGCCCTTGACAAGAGCCTCTCGAAGTACTTCCGCAACGACCGCGAAGCCATGGCGCGCCGCGGCTACAAGATGTCCCAGTCGCGATGACCCCACACTGTCCCAAGGAACACCCATGCCCAAGGCACTGATCGTCGATGATTCTCCGGCAGAACTGGCCAATCTGCGCAACATCCTGTCTGAAGCGGGCTGGCAGACCAGCACCGCGTCGAACGGCAACGAAGCCGTCGCCAAGGCCCGGAGCGAGAAACCCAACCTGATCCTGTGCGACATCATCATGCCGGACATGGACGGTTTCGAAGCCTGCCGCCAGCTGCAGGCCGACCCGCAGACCAAATCGATTCCGGTGGTGTTCGTCTCCAGCAAGAACCAGAAGGCCGACCAGCTTTGGGCCAAGATGCAGGGCGCCAAGGCGCTGATCGGCAAACCCTACGAGGCGGCCCAGATCATCGAAACGCTCAAGGCTTTTGGCTGATCCGCCGATGGCCGACGCGCCCGCCAGCCTTCCCGGCAGCCCGACCCGCACCCGGATCAGCGTGCGCCTGCACGCGAGCTGGCCGCGACTGCTGCTGCCCGCCTCGGCGCTGGTGCAGTTGGCGATCGAGCCCTCGGTAGCGCCGATCCCCAACTGCGCCGCCTGGCTGCGCGGAGCGCTTGGACAGCGCGGCGCGATCCTGCCGGTGTTCGATGTCGCCGCCTGGTCCGGCGAAGCGCTGGCGGATCTGCAGCACGCGCCGATCGTGGTGGTCGACGGCGGCCCGCGCGCCTTCGCCCTGGTCTGTGCGGCGGCTCCCGAGGTCATGGAGGCGCGTCCACTGGCCGGGCTCCCGCCCGCGATCGAGGGCCTGCCGGAGTGCCTTCATCCCTATTTCGACGACGCGCTGTCCGCCGGTGATCACGTGCTGGCCAGCTTCGCGGTGCACCGCTGGATTACCGCTATCGCCCCCTCGCTGGTAGCCTGATCCCGGCACGGTCGCCGACCTCGCCCCATTTTCGGAGAAACCCGCGATGGCTGCTGTAACTTCATTCTTCGGCACGATCCGCAGCCGGCTGCTGGTGGGTATGACCGCGCTGGTGGTGATTCCCCTGGTGCTGCTCGCCGTGATTCTCGGCTTCGCCTCCCTGCGTCAGGCCGAGACTGCGCTGACCCAGCGCTCCTACGACCAAATGCAGTCGATCCGCGAGGGCAAGCGGGAGGAGATCCGCGCTTACTTCGCCACCTCCGCCGACAACTTGGCGGTGATCGCGGCTACCGCCGACGTGCGCGAGGCGCTGACGGCGATGCCGGCCGCACTGACTGCACTGGGCCAGGTCGCGGAGGCAGATCTCGCGCGGATGCGCGCAGCGGTGGAGGACTACTGGCGCAACCAGTACGGCGCCGAGTACATGCGCCGAAACCCGGAAGCGACGCTCGCTCTTGAACCGCTGCTGGCCGGCCTGCCGGCAGAGACGATCGTTGCGCAGTACCTCTATATCGCCAGCAACCCCAATCCTCTGGGCGAAAAGGGCGCGCTGGATCGCGCCGAGGACGAATCCGAGTACTCGCGACTGCATGCGCGCGTCCACCCCCTCGGGCGCCGTGCCGTGGCCGAGTACGGGCTGTATGACCTCTTCCTGTTCGACCTCGATGGACGACTGGTCTACTCGTACTTCAAGGAACTCGACTACGCGACCCGCATGGTCGACGGCCCCTGGAGACACACCGGCCTGGCACAGGCCTTCAATCTCTCGCGCAGCGGACGCGAAGTCGGCGAGGTGGCGATGACCGACTATGCCCCCTACGGCCCCTCCTACGATGACCAGGCGGTGTTTCTGTCGACGCCGGTGTTCGCCGAAGGCCGTCAGATCGGCGTGCTCGCCTTGCAGCTGCCGATCGACCGCGTCAATGCCGTGATGACCTTTGGCGGTAAGTGGCAGGACGTCGGTCTGGGCGCTTCGGGCGAGGCCTATCTGGTCGGTGCGGACCGCACGCCACGCTCGATCTCGCGCTTCGTCAACCAGGATCCGCAGGCCTTCGTGAACGCTCTCGGCGCAGACATCGGCGCTGAGGTGCGACAGTCGATCCTCAGTCGCAAGACCAATGTCGGCGTGCTCCCGATCAATACCCAGGGCGTGAGTGAAGCCCTGGCAGGTCGCAGCGGCGTCGGCGTCTATCCCGACTATCGCGGCACGCCCGTGCTGGGCGCCTATGCGCCGCTGGATGTACTCGGCCAGCGCTTCGCCCTGCTGTCGGAAATCGATGTCGAGGAGTCCGGCGCGCCGGTCAAGGCCCTGCGCGACCAGATTACCCTGATCGTGCTGGTCGCTCTGAGCCTGATGGGCCTGATCGGCGGCCTCTTCGCGCTGCGTCTGGCGCGCAGCATCAACGATCCGCTGGCGCAATTCGGCGGCGTCGTGGACAAGGTCACCAAGGGCGACCGGAGCGTGCGCGTGCGGATGCGCTCGGGAGACGAGATCGGCCAGCTCGCGGATGCCTTCGACAGCATGCTCGACGAGCGCAACGCGGTGCAGGAGCGCATCGAGAAGGAGAACAACGATCTCAACAATTCGGTCGTGGAGATCATGACCGCCGTCGCGGAGCTGGCCAATCGTGACCTCACGATCAAGGTGCCGGTGTCAGAAAACGTCACCGGTGCGGTCGCCGATGCGATCAACATGATGTCGCGTTCCACTGCCAGCGCGCTGGGCAAGGTGCAAAGTATCTCCGGTGCGGTCTCGAAGGCCTCGGGCCTTGTGCGCAAGCGCGCCGAGCAGGTTCAGCAGGTGGCGAAGTCGGCGACCGGTCAGGCGACCTCTGCGGCCGCCGAGATCCAGCAGACCGCGGTCGCGCTGCAGAGAATGGGGCGCGAGGCCAGCGAGGCCAATCAGCAGGCCGAGAGGGCGCTGAAGTCGACCGCTGACGCGCTCGATCTGGTGCGTGCCACGGTCGGCGGCATCTCGACATCGCGCGACCAGATACGCGAGACCGAAAAGCGCGTCAAGCGCCTCGCCGAGCGTTCGCAGGAGATCAGCTCGATCGTCGGCATCATCGGCCAGATTGCCGAGCGCACCTCGGTGCTGGCGCTGAACGCCTCGATGCAGGCGGTGGCCGCCGGCGACGCCGGTCGCGGCTTCGCGGTGGTGGCCGACGAGGTCAAGCGACTCGCCGAGAACGCCCGCCAGGCAACCCAGCAGATCGGCAGCTTGGTGACCGCCATCCAGGCCGACACCAGCGAAACCCTACAGGCCATGAACGGCACCATCGCCCAGGTCGTGGACATCTCGCGACTGGCCGATCGTGCCGGCGGCCAGATGGACGAGACCCGCGCCGCCACCGAACAGCTGGTGTTCGCGGTGCGCAGCATCGGCGGCGCCCTCCAGACCCAGAGCCAGTCCTCGCAGACCCTGCTGAGCCGCGCCTATGAGCTGCTGCAGAGCTCGCAGCAGACCATCGAAGAGATCGACGCCCAGCGCGAAGATGCCGAGACCCTGGCGGGTTCGGCGAGCGAGCTGGTGACGACGGTCGGCCAGTTCCGTCTCCCGACCGTCGCCTGAGCGTGCCCTCCGGCGATCACGGCCCCTTGGTTCCTCGCATGCAGGCAGACCCCGGCCAGACAGCCCGCGTCCGACTTGTGCATAGCCTGAACGAGCAGGCGCGTCTGCTGGTCGAGCCCGCGGGCAGCCTCGCGCCCTCGCTGCGCGACTGCTGGCGCGCGGTCAACAGCCTGCGCAGCCTGGCCGATACTGCAGACGCGCGCGTACTGGCGGGTGTTCTGCGCCACGTCAGCAGCGGCGTCGCCTTCCGCGCCGGCAATCCCGAGCCGCTCGGGCATCGGGAAGCCGCTGGGCTCGGTCGTTGGTTCAGCGCGCTGGCCGCGGCGCTCGAAGGCGGACACGCAGACGCGACTGAGGCCCTGATGCAACAGCTCGCGGAGATCGGCTGGATGATGCCGCTGAGCGCAACGGAGATCGACGCCGCGCGCCGCCTCTTGCCACAGGAACTCGCGCCGGAGTCGACGCTGCCCGACAGCGCGGCACCCGCGCTCGCCTCCGCCGGGTCGGCGGCCCTCGCCGCCGCGCGCGCCAGCCTGCAAGCCTCGGGCATCGAACTCAGTGGCCTGGAGGCCCATGAGGTGCTGGCGCTGGCCGAAGCCCTGGCCGGGGACACTGCCACAGCCGAGACGGCTGCGGCGATGACCGCCGCACCAGGGCGGTGCCTCGACGACGACGCGTTCGCGCAGGGCGTCGGGGACACCGACACGGCCACGCCCTCCACGGTGCTCGGCGCAGACCTCGCCCGCGCCAGCAGCGTGCTCGCAGCCGCCGAGGCATTCGAGGCGCGCGAGGACGCGGCGCTTGCTACCGATCACGACGACATCTGGATCGCTACCGAGGAACTTGATCTCACCCGCAGCGCGATCGCCGAGCAGGTCCTGCCGCTTGCCATGGCGCTGGTGGCCGCCGACCCGGCGCACCGGCTGCAGGCCGCCGAGGATCTCGGCTTCCAGCTCTCGCTGATCGGCAACGCCATGGAGCTGCTGGGCACGCCGCATCTGTGCGCCTTACTGCATGCGATGGCGACGCGCGCGACCAGCTCCGACCCGCAACCGGAAACGCTGATGCAGGTCAGTGCCGCACTACTCGCGTTTCTCGATAAGCCCGGCCCCGACGCGGCGCCGCTGCTGTGCGAAGTCGCCACCGATACAGGCCTAGCCGACGCCACTTGGAGCGCCTCCTTGGAGGGTGAATGCGCTCGCCTGCGGCTGGGCATTGACCCGGCCCGAGTGGCTGCCCGCAAACACACCGTGGAGCCCGGCGATACCGAGCTGGGCAGCGCGGCCGACGTGTTGCCCAACGTGCTCGCCAGCATGCTGCGCGAGCTCCCTGGACATGCGCTGCGGCTGGGCGAGTCGGTGCGCCAACTGGTCGCCACCGGCGACCCTGCGCCGATCGACGAGGCACGTCGCGCCGCTCACTCGTTGAAGGGCGACGCCAACACCGTCGGCATCCGCGGGCTGGCGAACCTCACCCATGCCCTGGAAGACATTCTGGTCGAACTGCTGAAAGCCCCCGAGCGGCTGCACCCGGCGCTTGCGAGCCTGCTGCTGGAAGCCACCGACACGGTCGAGGAGTGCGCCGATCATGTGCTCGGGCAGGGGCCGGCACCCAGCCACCTCGCCGAGGTCTACCAGAAGACCCTGGACTGGTCTAACGCGCTCTTCGAAGGCAACGACGCGGTGCCGTTGCACGGTCCGCATACGCCTGCCGATCCCGCGCCCGTGGCCGCGCTGGCACCGTCCTCGGAAGCGCAGCAACGCTCATCCGCAGTGGCGGGCGATGCCGAACCCCAGCGGATGCTGGCGGTTGCGACCGACCTGCTTGATGAACTGCAGCGGGTTGCCGGCGAGCTGCTGGTACTGGGGCGCCAGCTCGAGCGCCGTATCGAAGGACTGGCCGGCAGCGAGCGCGAGCTGCGCGCCGAAGTCGACAACGAGCGCAAACTCACCAGCCAGCTCGACGACCTGGTCGCCCTGCGCGGCGCGGCCCTGCAGTCGGCGGCGCTGAGCGGAGCCGACGGCGTGGATGCGCTCGAACTCGACCAGTACAACGAATTGCACGCTGTTTCGCGTCGGCTGCTGGAAAGCAACACCGACAACGTGGCCCGGGTCCGTCAGCTCGAACGCGCGCTGATCGACCTGGAGCCACTGACAGCCCTGCAGCTTCGGCTCAACGATGACATCCAGCGCCTGATCGGGCGCACTCGCACGGTCTCCTTCAAAGACATCGTGCCGCGCTTGCAGCGCGTGGTGCGGCAGACGGCGCGCCAGCTCGACCGCCCGACCCGGCTCAGCGTGGAAGGCGACTCGATCGGCATCGATGCCGAGATACTGGAGCGGCTGGTCGAGCCGCTGTCGCACGTGCTGCGCAACGCCATCGACCACGGAATCGAGTCGCCCGCGGAGCGCATCGCGGCAGGCAAGCCCGACGAGGGCGCGATCCACATCGTGGTGTCGGTGGTCGGCGACTCCGCGCTGGTTCAGGTCCGCGACGATGGCCGCGGCCTCGATCTCGATGCGATCCGCGGCAAGGCGCTGCGCCTTGGCATGCTCAACGCGGACGCCCAGCTCGGCGACGACGCGCTCGCCCGCCTGATCCTGAGCCCGGGCTTTTCGACGCGCGAGTCGATCAGCCAGGTATCCGGTCGCGGCGTCGGCATGGATGTGGTCAATCAGCGTATCCGCGCGCTGCGCGGCAGTCTCTCTCTGCAGACGCATGCGGGCGCCGGCATGACGGTCAGCCTGCGGCTGCCGCTGAGCAGCACCCTCGCCGATGTCATCGTCGTCAGTGGACACGGACTGACCCTTGCGGCCACCGCCAGTGCGGTGCGAGCGATCATCACCCTGAGCGCCGAACAGATGGGACTTGATGGCGATGGCCGCCTGCAGATTGACATCGAAGGCCGTTGGCTGCCTGCGCATACGGTGGAGAGCCTGTTCCAGCAGGAGGGTCCACAGAGCCTGCCCGGCAAGGCGACCTGCATGGGCCTCGTCATCGAATGCAACGACGGCGAAGCGCGCGTTCTCTGCGTGCGCGCGGTGACCGAAGTGATCCGCACCGTCGTCAAGCCGGTCTCGCCCCTGCTGCCGCCTATCCCGGCGGTACGCGGCATCACCCAGCTTGGCGATGGCCGTCTTGCCTCGGTGGTCGACGTTGCCAGCCTGCTGGAGCGCGACAACGAACGCGCCTTCGACTGGGCCGCCCACGGCGATGCATCGAGGCCGGCGGCGCTGCCGCGCGTGGTGGTGGCGGATGACTCGCTGAGCGTGCGCCGCGCGCTGGAACAGTTGATGCAGGACGCGGGCTACGAAGTCGCCGCTGCCCGCGACGGCATGGAGGCCCTGCAGATGATCGCCGAACGCACACCGGTCGCGGTGCTGCTGGACTTGGAAATGCCGCGCATGAACGGGCTCGAGGTCTGTCGCTTCCTGCGCAGCCAGGCGGAGACGCGCGACGTGCCGGTGCTGATGATCACCTCCCGGACCAGCGACAAGTATCGGCTGATGGCCGAGGAATCCGGCGTCACGCGCCTGCTCGGCAAACCCCTTTCCGAAGACGCTCTGGTCTTGCTGGTCCGCGAACTCGTCGCCGATGCCAAGGCCCGGGATGAACACGGGGTGCGGTGACTCCGCTGGGCGGCCTGCTCGGCTGCGGAACACCCCGAGGACAAGGGGAGCTCGCTTCGGCGCGAGGGTGGTCGGGGCGTGCGACCTCGAGGATCCAAACGCCGGCCAAGTGCCGATCGAGATCGTCACCCTCAGCTGGGCGGATGCCCGCTGCCGGGTTCCGCCGCGCCCACCACGCGGTTGCGGCCGCCGCGCTTGGCGCGGTAGAGCGCCTGGTCGGCGATGCGGTAGAGGGTGTCGTAGGGAGCGTTCGATTCCGCTTCGGCGGCGTGCACCACGCCGATCGAGGCGGTGACGGGTTCCCCGCCGATCATGCAGGCGCTGCGGATCGAGGACAGCAGGCGGTCCAGCCGCTGCACCGCCGCCTCGGCGCCGACATCGGGCAGGAAGATGCCGAACTCCTCGCCCCCGAGGCGGGCCACGAGGTCGCCTTCGCGGAGGGAGCGCCGCATCACCGCCGCCACGTCGCGCAGCACCTGGTCGCCCGCGTCATGGCCGAAGCGGTCATTCACCTGCTTGAAGTGGTCGATGTCCAGCATGGCCAGGGCGAAGGGGCTGCCGGCGCGCCGGGCCCGGTTGAGGCCGCGGCCCACTTCTTCGGCGAAGGCCCGGCGGTTCGGCAGCTGGGTGAGTTCATCGGTCAGGGCCATGCGCTGCAGCGACTCGCGCAGCGCGATGGTCGACAGTGCCCCCGAGATGCTCTGCGCCATGGCCACGAACTGCGCCAGGCGCGCCTCGTGGCTTCGCGGGTCGTCGTGCAACGGATCGTGGGGGAATACCACGAGGAACACGGCCACGTTGCGATCGAGCGAGAACAGCGGCACGCAGAAGCTTGGCCCGGCATGTTCGCGATCGACGTGGGCGCAGGGCAGGTGGTGGCCGCCGGTCCACGAGCCGTAGGGCCGGCGCGAGCGCAGGGCCCAGCACTGCTTCGGTGTCAGCTCGTCGGGTAGCTCGTGCTCGCCGAAGCGGCGGGCCTTGCGGATCAGGCCCATCGCCCCCTCCGCGCCGCTGCCGCCGTAAAGCGCCACGTTGGCGGAAGGAAACAGGCGCTCCAGCGAGCGAGCGACCAGCTCGAGCCCCTCGGCGAGGGTGGCGCAGCCCTGCAGGTACTCGATGCACTCGGACAGCAGTTCGTTGTGGTTCTGCTGCTGCCGGAGTTGCGCGACGCGCTCTTCGAGCATGGCGTTGGCCTGCATCGAGTCGCGCAAGGCATCGCGCTCGCGCAGGTCGGCGATGGCGAGCAGGACCCCCGGCGAGGCCTGCTCGGCTTCGACCAGCCTGGTCGCCACGACCTCGATGGGCGGGTGCCGCGGCAGCGCGACTTGCCGCGGGCTGCTGCGCGCACCGGGCGGCAGCGCCATGAGGGCGTCGATCCAGGCGGCGTGGTCGTGGCGGGGGAACAGGGCCTCGAGCGAGGCAAGCAACGAGCCTTCGGTGAGCGCATCGACCTCCGGCAGCAACTCGCGTGCCCGCTCGTTGGCGAGCGCCACGGTGCCATCGGGACGAAGGGCGATGAAGCCCGACTCGGAATGCTGCAGGACGCGCATCTGCAGGTCGGTGGCCGCCTCGAGCTGGCGCACGAAGGCCATGCGATCGTTCTCGAGGCGTACGGTCTTGAGGATCGAGCCGAGGAAGGCCAGCACCGCTTCGAGCGGGTCGAGGATGTCGTCGTGGTAACCGCCGGGCCGGTTCGCCAGCCCCACCATGCCAATCATCCGCTCGTTGTCGCGCAAGATCAGGCCGGCGTAGGTGAGCAGCGGCGGATGGCCGTGCGGCCGACCTCCCGCGCGCGGGTCGCTGGCCACCTCGTTGGCGATGACCCGGGTTTCCTGGTCGATCGATACACCGAACAGGGTCTTGAGGTTGCGGAAGTACAGGCCGGCGGGGGCATTGGCCTCGTAGAAGGCGCGGGTGGCGTCGTCCCAGGCGATGTTGGTGATCGACTTGGTGCGAAGGAACTTGCCTTCCGCATCGACGCCCGTTTCGCCGATGAAGCCATACTCACTGCCGGTGAGCGCCAGCAGGCGCTGGAGCACGTAGGTCCACCACTCGCGGCTGGCACCCTCGCGCGTGAAACGCTCCTGCGACTCGCTGATCAGCGAAAGCAGGTCGTTCTGCTGCCGCAGGGCTTCATCCGAAGTGACCAGCGCCGAGACGTCGCGGGCACTGGCGAACAGGGTGGTTTCCGGCGGCCTCGGGGCCAGCGCGTTCCACTCCAGCCAGGAATAGCCGCCGTCGGCCTTGCGGTAGCGATTGCGGAACTGCAGCACGTCCTCGCGGTTGCCGACCGCCGCCCAGATCTCCAGGGTCCTGGCGACGTCCTCCGGGTGCACGAAATCGAGGAAGGGCTTGCCCAGCATCTCGGCCTTCGACCAGCCGAGCACCTGCGACCAGCGCGGGTTGAGCTCGAGGAAGCGGCCCTCCCCCGACACCACGCCGAAGAGGTCGAGCGAGTGCTCGAAGAAGCGGTCGTGTGCGAGCAGCTCGCGCTCGCTGCGCGACAGTCGGGCCTCGTTGCGCAGGGCCACCAGCCGCGCGCTGGCGATGGCGGCCAGCTCGCGCAGCTGTTCGAGGCTGGATGCGTCGGGCCGACGCGGCCGGGTGTCGATCGCGCACAGCGTGCCGAGCACCTGCGACTCGGGCACCTGCAGCGGCATGCCGACGTAGAAGCGGACGTTCGGCGGCCCCTTGACGAGGGGGTTGTTCGCGAAGCGCGGGTCGTCGCGGGCGTCTTCCACCACCAGTTCCCGCCCGCTGCGCACCACCATGTCGCAGAAGGCGATGTCGCGCGGGGTCTGTTCGACCTCGAGGCCGACGCGGGCCTTGAACCATTGCCGGTGGTCGTCGAGCAGGGAGATGAGGCCGACCGGCACGCCGAGCAGCCGGCTCGCCAACCGCACGATGCCGTCCAGCACCGGGTCGGGCGGCGTGTCCATGACCGCGTACGAGGCAAGGACCCGGAGGCGCTCGGCCTCCCCGTCCGCCGAGGACTCGTCGAGGGTGTCCTGGTCGCGTGCCATGGGAACTCCGTGGCTCCGGTTCCGAACAGGTCCGGCAGCGGATCGAGCATAGCCCACGCGTGCCGCGTGGAGCGCACGGCGACCATCGAGGCGGCCAGCGCCAATGGAAAACCCCGCGGTTGCCCGCGGGGTTTTCCAGTCGCCGGGTCGCCGGGAGGCCGGCGGGCGGGATCAGCCGCCGAAGCCGATCGTCAGCAGCACCTTGTCTTCGGCCAGGTCGCGGCCGAAGTTGTCGCGCGCGTTGCTGGAGGAGGCGACGTAGCCGAGCGCGACGGTGGCCGGGCCCACGGCGCGGCTTACCGAGACGCCGTAGTCGAAGTAGTCCTCGAGCGGGCCGCCGATCTGGGTCCAGCCGGCGTTGGCGTTCAGCGTGTAGGTGTCGTCGATCGCCCAGTTGCCGGCGACGCCGGAGTACCAGCTGTTCACGTCCGTGTTGAGGTAGTCGTTCGTGTAGCCGACCGTGAACGCGAGGTTCTCGCCGACGCCGAGCTTCGTGATCAGCTCGTTGTAGGCGTAGTCGGTGCCGTTCGGCTCGCCGACGTAGTTGTAGCGGACCACCTGGACGTCGAGCTTGGCGGCGTCCGTGAGCTCGTGCCGGTAGCCAACGAAGGTGTCGATCTCGGCGTCGGTGTCGTCGCCGAAGTCGATGTTCGACCCCCACGCGCCGACGTAGAAGCCGTTCGAGAAGTCATAGCCGGCGCCGAGCTGCAGGGCCGGTTGGTCGTCGTTCTGGTCGATGCCGCGGTAGAGGTAATCCGAGGCGATGGTGGCGTTCCAGTTGAAACCTTCGGCGAAGGCGGCGGTCGGGAGGACGGCGAGCAGTGCGCCGACGAGCAAGGTCTTGCGGGTCATGGACGACTCCTTGGTGGGATTTCGGGGGCACGGATTGTGACTGATTGTTGACCTCATTCCGCCCGAGCCTTTGCTCCAAACCAGCGATGGTTCAGTCGCCTTGTGGTTTGCCCATGGGCGTCGCGCGCCCGGCAACCGGCATCGACGTGGTCCGTCCTCATGGGGCGCATCCCTGGAGTCCCCCGAGCGGCTGCACGGGCTCGTCGAAGGTCCAGGTGCCGGCGGTGGGTTGGCCGGGCGCCGGCACCGCTTGGAAACGCATCGTCCCATCGTCATTGATCGTGCGCGTGAAGCGGCCCGTGGTCTGTCGTTCGGGGGCCGTTCGCCGCTCGCAGAGGGGGCAGAACCCTGTGAGCTCGGCGACGTCGAAGCGGGCCTCCCGTGCATCCACGCGCGGTCCTTCCGCGATCCGGAAGTCGGCATCGCCCGAGGCGTCGTAGCCGAAGGCCACGTAGAACTCGTAGTCGGGGAGCAGCTGCACGCTGTAGCCGGTCCCGGAACGGGCGGGATTGAACCAGTGGCCGCTCTTGTCGAGCGTCCGCCCGGCGATCCGCGGGCATCCCCGCCCGAAGGCGGACAGCGTCTCGCTGCCGGTGATCCCTTCGATGGTGTAGGTGAACGTGATCCGGTCGTTCGCCGCCGCCGTCAGGGTGAGGTGCCCCGCAGGGGCAAGGTGGTTGCGCCCTCCGAACCAGGTGCTGCGGAACAGCGGTGCGCGCCAGACGCCGTTCCCCGTCGGCGCGGCGGACTGCGCGTAGTACCACGTGGCGTCGCCCGTCTCGCCGCCGGCGTAGGTGTACCAAAGTGCCGCCCACTGGTCGGCCGCCGGATACACGAACAGGCCGTGGCCGCTGCGATCGGGGTTGAAGTAACTGCCCGGCCGGAGCGTGGGCGCCGTCGCCTCGAGGTCGACCGCCGTGTCGACGAAGCCGATCTCGCCGGTATTGCTGGTCGCGGCGAAGTACCAGCGTCCTGCCGCAGGATTCTCGATCTCGAGCGGTGCCGCGCCCGACGCGCTGCCGGAGCGGTGGGTCGCGTCGGCCGCGGCCGGTCCGCGCGCCACGCGAGGCGAAGAGGGGGACCCCGTCGGCAGGGCGACCCGCGCGGCCCGAAGTTCCGCCGGTGTCGTGCCGGTCGGTACGAAACGGAGGCGGCGTGCACCGGGCGGAACATCCACGAAGTGGGTCATTTCGCTCACCGTGTGCG
>JAJTHD010000131.1 GCA_021297925.1 Lysobacteraceae bacterium | reverse complement strand
ACCACGCCCTCCTGCTGGTGCTGATCATCTTCGTGTGGACGCCGCCGCATTTCTGGGCGCTGGCGATCTACCGCCTCGACGACTACGCCCGCGCGATGGTGCCGATGCTGCCGGTCACCCACGGGGTCGAGTACACCCGCTGGCAGATCCTGTTCTACACGCTGCTGCTGGTCGCCGCGACGCTGATGCCCTACGCCGCCGGCATGAGCGGGCTGTTCTACCTCGGCGGTGCACTCGTGCTCGGCGGCGTGTTCCTCTACTACGCCGTGCGTCTGTTCAACCCGCCCGACCCGATGTACCCGATGCGGGTGTTCAACTACTCGATCATCTACCTGATGGTGCTGTTCGCTTTCCTGCTGGTCGATCACTACCTGGTGGACGAGGCGCCGGCCGTCGACGCGACGCCGGGCCTGAGCTTCGAACGGGTGGGTTGAAGCGGCGGCGGCTGAGCCCCAGTTCCAGGTGACGCCCCCGATGGATCGTCGCCATGCGCAGCACGCGCTTCCACCTCTGGATTGCCGGCCTGCTGGTGTTCGCCGCACTCGGCGCCGCGGCGCGTGCGACAGCGCCCCCGGCCAACGCTGCGGACCTGCTTCCCGACGCACACGAGGCCCGCGTGCTGGTTCTGGGCGAACTGCACGGAACGAATGAAGCCCCGGCGCTGGCCGCCGCGGTGGTGCGGCAGCGGCTGGATGCCGGCCTGCCGGTGACGCTGGCGCTGGAAGTGCACGCCGCGGAGCAGCCGCGGCTCGACGCGTTCCTGGCTTCGAATGGCGATGACGCCGCGCGCACGGCGCTGCTGTGCGGTGATTTCTGGCAGGTGCCCGCCGAGCGCAGCGACGGTCGACGCAGCGTGGCGATGCTGGCGCTGCTCGAGTCGATGCAGCGGTTTCGCGCTGCTGGGCACGACGTGCGCGTGCTGGCCTTCGACGCCGGCAACGCGGGCGGCGGGGCGCCGCGGCGCAACCAGCGCATGGCGGCGGTGCTTCGCGAGGCGATCGCGCGCGATCCGCAGCGCGCGTTCGTCGTGCTTGCAGGCAACTACCACCTGCGGCGTGTCACGCCCGATCGTATGGGCGGCCTGTTGTCTGGCGAGTCTCCGCCGGTGCCGACGATGGCGCACTTGGCCGATTTGCCCGTGTTCCGCGTCAATGTCACGGCCCGGGACGGCGAGTTCTGGGCCTGCATGGGCGGCGCGTGCGGGCCGCAGCCGGTGGGTCCGCGCGGCATCTGGGGCGGCGACGAGGCAGGCGCGCCGCGCTACCGACAAACGCCCGAGGACGCCGGCCGTTACGATGCGCAGCTCATGCTGCCGCGCTTCAGCGTCGCGGCCCCCGTGGCGGTCGAGCCTTGACGAACGGCGGGCCCGTCGGCGCGTTCGTCCCCCGGCGCTAGACTGGCGGCGGGCCGGCCCGGTCCGTCGAGCCGCTGGAGCGGGCATGCAGCTGCGTCGCAGCAACATCGGGAAGCTCGCCGCGCGTCGCTTCGACGTGCTGGTGATCGGCGGCGGCATCAACGGCGCCGTCGCCGCTGCGGCGCTCTCGGGCAAAGGGGCTTCGGTGGCCCTCATCGACCAGCGCGATTTCGCCGGGTTCACCAGCCAGCATTCGAGCAATCTCGCGTGGGGTGGCATCAAGTACCTCGAGAGCCGCGAGTTCGGCCTGGTGCGCGACCTCTGCCAGAGCCGCAACCGGCTTCTCGAGGCCTACCCCTCGCGGGTGCTGCCCATTCGCTTCTTCTCGACGCTGGATCGCGGCTTCCGCTTCCCGCCGCGCCTCGTCTGGGCCGGCGCATGGCTGTACTGGCTCTTCGGCAATGCCCGCACCGCGCCGCCGCGCTGGTTGTCGAGGGCCGCGATCGAGCGCGAGGAGCCGGTGGTGGGCACCGCGCGCTACGCCGGCGGGCTCGAGTATTCCGACGCCTACCTGCACGACAACGACGCCCGCTTCGTCTTCCAGTTCGTGCGCTCGGCGATGGACCGGGGCTGCATCGCGGCGAACTATGTCGAATCGCTGGGCGCGCAACGGGTCGATGGCGAATGGGCGACGCGGGCACGCGACGGGATCTCCAGCGCGGCGTTCGAGATCCGCTCGACCGTGCTGGTCAATGCCGCCGGGCCCTTCGTCGACGCCCACAACGGCCTCACCGGTGAGCGCACGGCGCACCGGCACGTCTTCTCGAAGGGCATCCACCTCGTCGTGCCGCGCATCACCTCGAGTCGGCGCATCCTGACCTTCTTCGCCGACGATGGCCGGCTGTTCTTCGCCATCCCGATGGGCCTGCGCACCTGCGTCGGTACGACCGACACGCGGGTGGCATCACCGCACACCGGCGTGACCGACGAGGATCGGCAGTTCGTCCTCGACAACATCAACAAGCGGCTGAACCTCGCGACGCCGCTGACCCGCGCCGACATCATCGCCGAGCGCTGCGGCGTGCGGCCGCTGGTGGTGAAGACGGACGGCACGGCCGCCGATGGCGACGACTGGCTGCAGATGTCGCGCCGGCACCAGATCGACGTGAACCCGGCCAACGCACACCTGAGCGTGTTCGGCGGCAAGCTCACCGACTGCATCAACGTCGGTGACGAAATCGCCGACCACGTCGCGGCGATGGGCGTGGCCCTGCCGCATGCCGGCTACCGCTGGTATGGCGAACCGCATCCCAGCGTGCGCGAGGAATACCTGCACCAGGCGCGGCTGATGGACCTCGACAGCTACACCTCGCCGCAGTCGATCGAGCGCCTGAGCAGCCGCCTGTGGCGTCGCTACGACCAGCAGGCCTTCGAGCTGCTCGCCGACATCCGCGAGGACCCGCGGCAGGCCGAGGTGTTGATCGAAGGCACCGACTACCTGCGCTGCGAGATCCGCCTCGCCAAGCAGCAGGAGATGATCACCAAGCTCGAGGATTTCCTGCGCCGGCGCTCGAAGATCGCCCTCGTCGTTCGCCGCGAGGACATCCGCGCCGCAAAAGGCCTGATGGAGGCCTGCGAGATCCTGTTCGGGCCGGACGCGCAGGCCAAGTTCGACGAGTACTTCGAGGAGCATCCGTGATGGACAAGCGCTATGTGCTGGCCCTCGACCAGGGCACGACGAGTTCGCGGGCCATCCTGTTCGATCGGGAAGCGAAGGTCGTGGCATTGGCGCAGCAGCCGTTCGCGCAGATCTACCCGCAGCCGGGTTGGGTCGAACACGAGCCGATGGCGCTGTGGGAGACGCAGCTCGGCGTGGCGCGCGAGGCCCTGGCGAAGGCCGGCGTGCATGCAAGTCAGGTCGCCGCGATCGGGCTGACCAACCAGCGGGAGACCACGCTGGTGTGGGAGCGCGACACCGGCAAGCCGCTGGGCAACGCCATCGTCTGGCAGTGCCGACGCACGGCGGAGCTCTGCGATTCGCTGAAGGCCCGGGGTTTCGAAGCGCACGTGCGCGAGCGGACCGGCCTCGTCATCGACGCCTACTTTTCGGCGACGAAGCTGCAGTGGATCCTCGACCAGCACCCGGACGCCCGCGAACGCGCGCGCTGCGGCGAACTGCTGTTCGGCACCGTCGACACCTGGCTGCTGTGGAAGCTCACCGGCGGGCAGGTGCACGCCACGGATGTATCGAACGCCTCGCGAACGATGCTGTTCGATATCGACGCACTGCGATGGGATGAGGCCCTGCTCGACGCGCTCGACATCCCCTCGGCGATGCTGCCCGAGGTGCGTCCGTCGAGCGGCCTGTTCGGCCACACGGAGGCGAGCCTCTTCGGTGGTGTCGCGATCCCCATCGCGGGCTGCGCGGGCGACCAGCAGGCGGCGTTGTTCGGGCAGGCGTGCTTCGCACCGGGCAGCGTCAAGAGCACCTACGGCACCGGCTGCTTCATGCTGATGAACACCGGGTCGAAGCGCGTGCCCTCGAAGCACGGCCTGCTCACGACCATTGCCTGGGGGCTGGACGGCCGCGTCGACTACGCGCTGGAAGGCAGCATCTTCGTTGCCGGTGCCGCGATGCAGTGGTTGCGCGACGAACTGCGCGTGCTGGATCGCGTCGAGGATTCGGAAGCCTTGGCCCTGTCCGTGCCGGACAGCGGCGGCGTGATGGTGGTGCCGGCGTTCGTCGGGCTGGGCGCGCCGCACTGGGACATGTACGCGCGTGGCACGGTGCTGGGGCTCACCCGCGGCAGCAACCGTGCGCATCTCGTGCGCGCCACACTAGAATCCATCGGTCTGCAGGCCCACGACGTGCTCGCCGCGATGCAGGACGACGCCGGCATCGCGCTCTCGATGCTCAAGGTCGACGGCGGTGCCGCGGCCAACGGCTTCCTGATGCAGTTCCAGGCCGACGTGCTCGGCGTGCCGGTCGAGCGCCCCGGGGTCGGCGAGACCACCGCGATGGGCGCGGCCTTTCTCGCGGGCCTTGCCGTGGGCCTTTGGCATGATACGGACGACATCTCCGCGCTGTGGCAGAGCGACCGGCGCTTCGCGCCGGCGATGGCGGTCGACCAGCGGCAGCGGATCTTCCGCGAGTGGCGCCGGGCCGTCCAGCGATCGCGCGCGTGGATGGAGGCCGGCGACTGAGGCGGCTTACTCGGCGAGCAGGTGCCGTTGCCAGAACATCATGGTGGCGGCGTTGAACCAGTCGGCGTTGCCCTTCTTGGCGAAGCCGTGGCCTTCGTCGGTGAACACCAGGTACCAGACGTCCCGGCCGTTCGCGCGGACGGCCCGGACGATCTGGTCGGCCTCCGAGATCGGCACGCGCGGGTCGTTGGCGCCCTGCGCGACGAAGAGCGGCGCGGCGATGCGGCCGGCGTTGTTCAGCGGCGCGATCTCCTGCATGAACGCGCGCATGGCCGGGTCGCGCTCGTCGCCGTACTCCACGCGGCGGAGGTCCCTTCGGTAGGACTCGGTGGCCTCGAGGAAGGTCACGAAGTTCGAGATGCCCACCACGTTGATGCCGGCGGCGATCCGTTCCGGATAGTCGACCATCGTCGCCAGCACCATGTAACCGCCGTAGCTGCCGCCCGAGACGCCGACGCGAGACGCGTCGAGCTCGGGCTGCGCCGCGATCCAGTCGAGCAGCGCGCCGATGTCCTTCACCGAATCCTTCCGTTTGAAGCCATTGTCGAGCTGCAGGTAGGTCTTGCCATACCCGGATGAGCCGCGCACGTTCGGGACGAGGACGGCGATGCCCATCTCGTTGACGAGATACTGGATGCTGGGGCTGAAACTCGGGAAGGCCTGCGCCTCCGGGCCGCCGTGGATCTGGATGACCACCGGAAGCTTCCTGCCCTCGGGCACGTTCGCGGGGCGGTAGTAGAACGCCGGCACCGAGAGGCCATCGAAGCTCTCGTAGCGGACCAGGCTCGGGGCGACGAAGCGCGAGGTGTCGAGGCCGCCGACTTCGCTCTGCGTCCAGCGCGTCAGCGTCCTCGCGGCGATGTCGATCACATGCACGTCGCTGGGCGAGGTGGCGGTGTTGAGCGTGACCGCGATCCGCGTTCCGTCCGGCGAGAAGCCGAACCCGCCGATGACGCCGACGGGCAGGTCCGGCAGCGCGACCTCGCGATGGTCAGGCAGCGTGCGCAGGTGCAGCTTGCCGATGCCGTCCTCGTTGGTGGCGAACACCAGGTGCTTGCCGTCGTCGGCGATGTCGACGCCGGTGACATCCCACGAAATGCCGCTGCTGAGCATGATCGGTTTCGCCATGCCCGGCGCGTGGTAGCGCAGGGTGCGGAACTCGGTGCCTTCGTCGCTGGTGTAGTAGGCGCCCTTGCCGTCCGGGGCGTAGCGGAAGGGGCCGAACGCCGCCTTGCCGCCGTCGACGGGGAACATCGTGAGCCGGCCGGTGGCGAGGTCGAGCTCGCCGGGGTAGGTCTCGTTGATCGAGACGGTGCGCTGCACGAGGAGCTTGCGGCCGTCGCGGGAGAAGTCGGTGGCGAACCAAGTCCCCCCTTGGCTCAACACGTTTCGCGGGGCACTGTCGCTTGCTTGGATCCAGATGTCGCTGTCGCGTCCGTTCCTCATCGTGCTGGTGAAGGCCACTTGCGTGCCGTCGTGTGACCACAGCGGCGCCTCGTTTCGCGAGCGGCCGCCGTCGGTGATGCGCATGGCCTCGCGCGTGGCGAGGTCGTAGCGGTAGAGCTGCCAGAACTCCGAGCCGCCTTCGTCCTTCCCGAACACGAAACCGCCGCGGCCCGGCTGCGCCTGCACGGCCACGGTGGGCTCGCGGTAGAAGGTGATCTGCTCGCGCATGCCCATGGGCTGCGCCACGCGGTGCACCTGGTTGGTCTCGCCGAAGCGCGTGGTGACGAGGATCGCGTCGTTGCCGGACCAGCCGGCGAAGTTCGCGCCTCGGGTGTTCTGGTAGCGGTTCAGCCGTTCAAGCAGGGCCGCCGGCGGGGCCGGGATGTTCTCGCTGATGCGGGTGCCCACCTGCTCGCGTTGCACCGGGGGCGCGCCGGCAGCGGAGGTCGCCGGGACGAGCATCAGGGCCAGCAGGGCGGTCAGGGCGAGGGGAACGGTGCGGCGGGGTCGCGACATGGCGGTTCGGGACGGCAAAGGGCACCGGAGGCTAACAGCCCGCCGGGGGGGCGCCGTCACGATGTGGCGAAGAGCGGGTCCTGGAGCGTCGGTGCCTCGTCCTCGAACTGCGCGAGACCGACGCCCACGAGCCGGTAGCGCGTGCGGGGCGGGAGGTCGACGCGGTCGCGCAGTGCCAGCGCGGCCTCGGCGAGGGCCGTGGCCGAGTCCGGCATTCGTTCGGGGCTTTGGCTGCGCGTGAGAGTCTGGAAATCGGCGGTCTTCAGCTTCAACTGCACCGTGCGCGGCCGACGCGATTCGCGCGCCGCCTGCGTCCAGACGCGTTCCGCGAGCCGGACGATGGTCGCCCCCAGCTCGTCGAGGTGGTGGTCCTCGGCGAAGGTGTCCTCCGCCGACAGGGACTGCCGCACCCGCGAGGGCACGACCGGATCGTCGTCGATGCCGCGCGCGAGCTCGGCGAGACGGAGGCCCCAGCGACCGAACTTGTGCACGAGCAGGGGCGTCGGCACGGCGCGCAGCTCGCCGACCGTGTGCAGGGCCATCGCCGCGAGCTTCTCGGCCATCACCTGCCCGACGCCCGGCAAGCGCCCGACGGGCAGCGGCGTGAGGAAGGACAGCACGCGCTCCGGAGGCACGACATGCAGGCCGTCGGGCTTGCGGTGGTCGGCGGCGATCTTGGCGACGAACTTGTTCGGCGCCACCCCGGCCGAGGCGGTGAGCGCCAGTTCCTCGCGGATGCTTGCACGGATCGCGCGCGCGACGTCGGTGGCGGTCGCGAGGCCCTGGTGGTTGGTGGTGACGTCGAGGTAGGCCTCGTCGAGCGAGAGCGGTTCGATGCGGTCGGTGTGGCGCTCGAGGATGGCGTGGACCTGCCGCGACACCGCCTTGTAGCGGGTGAAATCGGGCGGCACGAAGACCGCGTTCGGGCAGAGCCGCTCCGCGCGGATGGCGGGCATCGCCGAACGCACGCCGAACGTGCGGGCCTCGTAGCTGGCGGCACACACGACCGATCGCGCACCCTTCCACGCCACCACCACGGGGCGGCCGCGCAGCGCCGGGTCGTCGCGCTGCTCCACCGAGGCATAGAACGCGTCCATGTCGATGTGCACGATGCGTCGCATCGGGGAAGCATAGCGGCCGCGTCACGCCGCCGACACGGGCGCGCGGCAGGCTGGCGTGATGCACCCGACCCTTCTCCTGCCGGCCGTCTGCGGCCTTATGCTCGCCGCGATGCCCGTCCTCGCCGCGCCCGCCTTCCTCGTCATCGCCCACCGGGGCGCCTCCGGCGAGCGCCCCGAGCACACGCTCGAGGCGTACCGGCTGGCGATCGCGCAAGGCGCGGACGTCATCGAGCCCGACCTCGTCCCGACCCGCGACGGCGTGCTGGTGGCACGGCACGAGAACGCGCTGGCGGGCAGCACCGACGTCGCCGACCGGCCCGAGTTCGCCGCGCGCAAGGCGCGCAAGCGCGTCGACGGGGTCTGGATCGAGGACTGGTTCGCCGAGGACTTCACCTTGGCCGAGCTGCGCACGCTGCGTGCCCGCGAGACGCGGCCGGCGGAGCGCCCCGCCAGCGCCGCCTTCGACGGGCGTTTCGGCATT
>JAJTHD010000218.1 GCA_021297925.1 Lysobacteraceae bacterium | reverse complement strand
GGGCAGCGCATGCAGAACCCTGTCGTCAATGTCATGGTCAAGGCCGCGCGTGCCGCGGGCAATGTCCTGCTGCGCAACATGTCGCGCCTCGAGAGCCTCAACGTCGTCGAGAAGGCCCGCCAGGATTACGCCAGCGAAGTGGACGGCCTCGCCGAGCGCGAGATCATACGCGAGCTCAAGCGCGCCTACCCCGACTACGCCATCCTCGGCGAGGAAAGCGGCCAGACCGGCAAGGGCCGCTACACCTTCGTGGTCGATCCGCTGGACGGCACCTCGAACTACCTGCGCGGCATCCCGCATTTCTGCGTGTCGATCGCGCTCGTGGACAACGGCGAGCCCACCGACGCGGTCATCTACGACCCGGTCCGCAACGAGCTGTTCACCGCCTCGCGCGGCGCCGGCGCGGTGCTCAACGACCGCCGCATCCGCATCAACACGCAGCGCGAGATCGGCGGCGCCGTGCTGATCAGCGGCTTCCCGCCGCGCGAGCGAAAGCGCATCGGCCCGCAGCTCAAGTGCATCGAGATGCTGCTCGAGCAGGCCGAGGACGTGCGCCGCACCGGCTCCGCCGCGCTCGACCTCGCGTGGGTCGCCGCGGGCCGCTCGGACGGTTACGTCGAGGCCGGCGTGAAAGCCTGGGACATCGCCGCCGGCATCCTGCTGGTGCGCGAGGCCGGTGGCCGCGCCTGCGACTTCAAGGGCCGCAACGAGAAGATCCTGTTCGAGGGCCAGTGCATCGCTGGCCCGATGCGCGTCGTCGACGCCGTGCAGAAGGCCGTGCAGGAGTCGGGCTGGCTGGCCAGCTTCGCGCCGCCGCCGCTCCGACCGGACGCACCGTCGGCCTGAACCGGCGCGCCCGCTACCTGGCCTGCGCGACGATGTGGTGGGCCAACCGGTCGATGTCGAGGTTGCTCGACAGGCGAACGTCGCCCGAGACGACGAGGCGGGGCAGACGCTGCAGCAGCCATGCCAGGTCCGCGCCGACGGGCAGGCCGACCGTGGGGGTCAGGCCGAGCCAGCCGTCCCGCCCGGACGCCTTCACCGTGTAGAGCGCGAGGTCCGACAGCGCCACCACGGCCTCCCAGTCCAGGGCGTTCGGCAGCGCGGGATCCCAGGGCAGCGGCGCATAGCCGATGCTGCAGGTCACGCGCAGGCGCCCGCCCTGCGTGTCGAACACCCGGCCGGCCACGGCCACGCGGACCCGCTCCGCGAGTTCGGCCGCCCCCTCGCGGGTGGTGTCGCGGGACACGACGAGGAACTCCTCGCCGCCCCAACGCACCAGGTGGTCGCTGGCCCGGAACACCTCGCGCAGTCGCGCCGCGAAATGGACGAGCAGGTCGTCGCCCGCCGCGTGGCCATGGCGGTCGTTGATCGGCTTGAAGTGGTCGATGTCGATCAGGAAGACGACCATGCCGCGCGCGGGGAGGCGGCCATCGTCCTGCCCCTGCCGCCGTTGCCACAGCGCCAGTTCCGATTTCATCTCCAGCGACATGAAGCGGCGGTTGCGAAGACCCGTGAGCGGATCGGTGAGGCTCGCTTCCTCGAACTCGCGCGTCTTCGTCCGCAACGCCTCGGAGAGGATCCGCAGTTCCGCGGTCCGTGCCTCGACCTCGCGCTCTAGCACGGCGCGGGCGACGCGCAGCCGCGTCGTCCGCCAGCGGACCGCCAGCGTCAGCAGCACGCCGGCCGCGACCAGGGCCAACAGGGCGGCGGACTGCGTCTGCCACC
This sequence comes from Lysobacteraceae bacterium, assembly GCA_021297925.1. Classification (GTDB taxonomy): domain Bacteria; phylum Pseudomonadota; class Gammaproteobacteria; order Xanthomonadales; family Xanthomonadaceae; genus Silanimonas. The sequence goes on along the minus strand of JAJTHD010000218.1, from coordinate 8,109 downwards.
ACCGGGGATCGATGCGGACCTCGAGGCTGCGGCTGTCCGGGCTCCATTCGCCGTTGCGGTTGCTGCCCTGCACCTCGAAACGGTAGGTGCCCGGCCAGAGGTTGCCGTACGTCGCGAGACGCGATTCGTGGGTCGCCTCCACCCAGTCGCGGTCGACCCCGTCGAGCCGGTAGCGATAGCGGTTGAGGTGCGGCGCGGAGAAGTCGAGGGCCGCAAACTCCACCGTGAAATCGCGCTGGCCCGCCTCGAGGTGGATCCTTCGCGCGTCCGGCCCCAGCGGGGTCCGGACGCCATCGATGCGCACCTCGGTGACCACGACCGGCGGCACGTCCCTCCAAGGGGTGAAGTGAGGGGGATCGATGACCAGCAGGCCCTCGCGCGCGCCGAACGCGAGGCGGCCGTCGGCCATCCGGGCGAAGGCGCGGAACCAGCCGGTCCCCACCTGCGCACCGTCGGCCGCGTCGAGCACGCGGAACGCGTCGGTCGCCGGGTCGTAGAGCGCGCGATGGGTCCACAAGCGACCCTGGCCATCGTCGAGCAGGTTGGCGCCGAAGCTCACGCCCTCCTCGCCGTGCCGCGCGCTCACCGACTCGAACTCGGCGACCCCATCCTCCTCGCGCACCAGCCGCATCAGGCCCCCGGCGTCGACCCACAGCACCCCCGCCCGGTCGACCTTGAGGCCATCCACGTCCAGCAGGCGCGCGGCACCGTCGACCCGCGTGCGGACCGGCACCAGCACGTCGCGACGGACATCGAGCCGCATCAAACCGCGGCTGCCGCCCAGCCAGCCTTGGTCGGTGTCGCCGTCGCCGAGGGCCAGCGCCTCGATGTTGCCGCCGACGGCGCCGCCGTCGGGCTGCGCCAGGCGCCGGATCCCGTCGCCATCGGGAAGCCACCGGAACAGGCCGTCGGCCGTGCCGATCCACACGCCCCCGCCCGGCGCGGGCCAGAGTCGACGGACGGTCGCACCCTCGACGAAGGCGGCGGAGCCTACCGGTTGGAACCTCGCCACGCCCGGCGGCCGCCGGAAGAGGCCGCGTTCGGTTGCGACCCACAGGGTGCCATCGGTGCCGCGGGCGAGGCCCGACGGCTGGTCCCCTTCGAAACCGGACGCGCCGCCCGTCGACAGCACCTCTCGGACCACCAGGTCGCGGTCCATCCGGACCAGGCCCTCGCCGGCGAGGCCCAGCCAGAGACCGCCGGCCCCGTCGTCCGCCAGCGTCAGCACGTTGAACTGTTCGAAGGGCGGGTCCTCGCCGGGCCGCCAGCGGCGGCTGGTGAGACCCCGGGGCCGGGGATCGGCCCGCTGGACGCCGCCACCGAAGGTGCCGACCCAAAGCAGGCCGGACCGGTCGACCAGCAGCGACCGGACATCCGCCGCGGGAAGGCCGTGATCCCGGCCCGGCGCGGGGCGGATGACCCGCAACAGGCGGGCGTCCTTCGCCGAGTGCACGTCGATGCCGGCGGCATGGCCGATCCAGACTTCACCGGGCAAGGGCTCGGCGGCGGTGTTCATGCCCCGTCCCAGCCAGCGGCGTACCCCGTCATCCCCCAAGGGGCCGGCGCGACCCCGCGCGGCAGCGGACACCATCGCCATGTGGCCCTGCTGGGATCCGATCCACAGATCACCCGACGCCATCGGGACGATGGCGCGGATGCGCGAGTGGGCGAAGCCGAGCGGGTCGCCGGGCTCGGACAGTTCGGTTTCGAAGGCCTCAATGCCGGGGCGCCGACGGGCGAGGCCGCGCCAGGTCCCCACCCACAGCTGGCCGAGGCCATCCACGGCCAGGGCGGAGATCCGGTCGTCCGGCAAGCTGCCGGGCACGGCCGGGTCATGCCGCAACACCCGGGCCGTGCGGCGAACGGGGTCCAGATGGACGAGACCACCGCCCGTGGTGCCGATCCAGATCGCGCCGTCCCGATCCTCGGCAAGGGCGCGAACCGGGTCGAGGGGCAGGCCCTCGCGCACGCCGAAGCGGTCGAAGCGGTCGGTCGCCGGGTCGTACAAGGCGATGCCCTCGGCTTCCGTCCCGACCCAGAGGCGACCGCCGCGGTCCCGGAGGAGCGCACGAACGACATTGCCGGGAAGGGAGCCGCTGTCACCCCGCACCTGGCGATAGATCCGGAAGCGATAGCCGTCGTAGCGCACCAGTCCCCCGGTGGTGGCGAACCACACGAGTCCCTGGCCGTCCTGGACCACGGCGTATACCACGCCCTCGGGGACCTGCAGGGCATTGCCGACGGGCTGGAACAGGATCGGGTCGCGCGGCAGGGGGTCCGCGGCCGAAGCGACGAGCACCGAAGGCGCCAGCGCGACGAGCGCCGCGGCGAGTACTCCCCTGATGGACCGGCCCCATCGGCCCGGCATCGTCATCCCGATCATCCACTCCCCTGCCCGCTTGCCTGCCCCCCCACGCCCGCAAGTCCCGTCCCTGGAACGCGCCGTCCGACCGACGGCGCGCCGCGGTTGGGTCAGGGCCGGCGATCGAGCTCCGCCGCGTCGCGAGCCTTCGGCAGCAGGTCCTGTTTGCTGACCTTCAGCCAGAGCAGCAGCGGGCAGGCCACGAAGATGGACGACAGCGTACCAATCACGATGCCGATGATCTGCGCCTCGGCCATCCCCTCGAGGCTCTGGCCGCCGTAGAGGTACAAGGCCAGCACCGTGAGGAAGGCGACCAGCGAGGTGATGATCGTGCGCGACAGGGTCTGGTTGACCGAGCGGTTCAGGATTTCCATCGGCTCGGCCTTGTGCAGGGCGCGGAAGTTCTCGCGGACGCGGTCGAAGACGACGATGGTGTCGTTGATCGAGTAACCCATCACCGAGAGCACGCCAGCCAGCACGGTCAGGTCGAACTCGCGCTGGGTCAGGCAGAACCATGCGAGCACGAGGACGATGTCGTGCAGCGTGGTGATGATCGCGGCGACCGCGAACTTCCACTCGAAGCGGATCGTGATGTAGACGAGGAAGCCAAAGACCACGAACGCCAAGGCAAGCACGCCGTTCGTCGCGAGCTCCTTGCCGACCTGCGGGCCGACGAAGTCGGAGCGGATCACCGAGACCCGGTTGTCCGGTTCGGACAGCAGCTCGGCGATCGCGCCGCCGGTGGCCGAGGCGGCCACCGCTTCGCCCGCCGAGGCGTCCTTGGGCTGCAGGCGGACGACGATGTCGCTGGCCGAGCCGAAGGTCTGGACGATGGCGTTCTCGTATCCACCGGCCTCAAGGGTCGCGCGGACCTGCTCGAGGTCGGGGGCCTGCTCGAACTTCAGCTCGGCGACCGTGCCGCCTGTGAAGTCGAGCGCGAAGTTGAAGCCGCGGATCGGCATCATCGCGATGCCCGCGATCATGATGCCGAAGGCGATGACCATCGAGATGGCCCGCAGGCGCATCACGTTGAAATTGGTGTCGTAGGGGATCAGGTGAAGCACGGGAGACTCCGGATCAGATGGCGACGCCGGCCAGCTTCTTGCGGCGGCCGTAGACCAGGGTAGCGACGCCGCGGGACACCGAGACCGCGGTGTACATCGAGGTCAGGATGCCGACGATCAGCGAGAGGGCGAAGCCCTTCACCGGACCGGTGCCGAACGCGAACAGCGCGACGCCCGCGAGCAGCGCGGTGACGTTGGCGTCGGCGATGGTGCCGGCGGCCTTGTCGAAGCCGGTCGCGATCGAGGACAAGGGCGTGTTGCCGGCCCTCAACTCCTCGCGGATGCGCTCGTTGATCAGGACGTTCGCGTCGACGGACAGGCCGACGGTGAGGGCGATGCCGGCGAGGCCCGGCAGCGACAGCGTCGCGCCGAAGATCGACATCACCGCGACCAGCATCAGCAGGTTCACCAGCAGCGCGATGTTCGTGATCAGGCCGAACATGCGGTAGTAGATGACGAAGAACACCAGCACCAGCAGGAACGAGGCCGCGATCGACTCGAGGCCGCGCGCGACGTTCTCGGCGCCGAGCGACGGGCCGATGATGCGCTCCTCGGCGAATTCCATCGGAGCGGCCAGCGCGCCCGAGCGCAGCAGCAGGGCCAACTGCTGGGCCTCGGCGGGACTCTCGAGGCCGGTCGTCTGGAACTGGCGCCCGAACACGCCCTGCACCGTGGCGGCCGAGATGACCTCCTCGGTGACACGGGTGCTGCGCACCTCCCGGCCGTCGACCAGCTTCACCTCGGGGATGCGCTCGATGTAGACCACCGCGAGGCGCTGGCCGACGTTCTGCGAGGTGAAGTCGAACATGCGCTGGCCCGCCGAGGCGTTCAGCGTGATGTCGACCTTCGGAGTGCCGCTCTCGGGGTCCGTGCCCGAGGTGGCGCCGACCAGCTGGTCGCCGGCGGCGATGATGCGCTTGGACAGGATCAGCGGCAGCGGCTTGCCGTCGGCGCCGGTGCGGCGCTGGAGGTAGATGCGGCCATCCGGAGGGACATTGCCCGTGGCCTGCGCGGTCGCGGCCTGGGCCTCGTCGCCGATCACGGCGCGGAACTCGAGCGTGGCGGTCGCGCCGATGACGCGCTTGGCCAGCGCCGTGTCCTGCACGCCCGGCAACTGCACGACGATGCGCGAGTCGCCCTGGCGCTGCACCACCGGCTCGGCGACGCCAAGGGCGTTGATGCGGTTCCGCAGGATCTGGACGTTCTGGTTGATCGTCTCGTCGAGGATCGCGTTCAGCGTGGCCTCGGGGATCGTCGTCGTGAAGCCCGGACCGGCGTTGCCGCCCAGCGGGGCGAGCTGCAGCTCCGGCGCATCCGCGCCGACGAGCGTCAGTGCCTTGGCGAGGTCCTCCTGCCGGGTGACGCGGACGAGGACGTCACGCGGACGGACCTCGACGTCCTCGGTGGCGATGCGGTTCTCGCGCAGGACGACGCGGATCTGCTCCGCATAGGTGGCCTCGCGGCGCTCGAGGGCCGCTTGCTGGTCGACCTGGAGCAGGAAGTGCACGCCGCCCTGCAGGTCAAGGCCCAGCAGCATGGGCCGCGCGCCGATCATGTCCAGCCAGCCCGGCACCGTCGACGCGAGGTTCTGGGCGACGATGTAGCCGCGGCCGAGCTCCTCGCGGAGCAGCTCCGACGCCCGGAGTTGGTCCTCGCTGCCGAGGCGCACCAGGAGGTTCTCGCCTTCCTTCGCCGCCGACTTGAACGGAACCCCGGCGTCCTTGAGCGCCTTCTCGACGCGGGCCTCGAGCACCTCGTCGACGGCGAACCCGCGGTTGGCCGTGATCTGCACGGCCGCGTCCTGCGGATAGAGATTGGGCAGCGCATACAGGCTGCTCGCGACGATCAGGATCAGCGCGAGGACGTACTTCCAGCGGGCGTATTCGAGCATGGGGTCAACCGGGCCGGCAGGGGGCCGGCCTTGCGGGCCGGCATGAAGCCGGCGTGATGGGGGCGATCAGAGGGACTTCAAGGTGCCCTTGGGCAGGACGGCGCTCACCGCGCCCTTCTGCAGCTTGACCTTGGTGCCGTCGGCGATCTCGACGGTCAGGAAGCTTTCGCCGACGTCATCGATGCGGCCGGCGATGCCGCCACTGGTGACGACCTCGTCGCCCTTGGCGAGCTTGTCCACCATCTGGCGATGTTCCTTCTGCCGCTTCATCTGCGGGCGGATCAGCAGGAACCAGAACACCACGAACAGCAGAATCAGTGGGACCAACTGCAGCCACGGGTTCGGGGCAGCGGCGGTGCCGGCGGCGGCCTGGGCGTGGGCGGCGGGGATCAGGGCATCGAGCAGGGACATGGCGATCACAGGGCCGGACAGGTCAGAGAGCCGGGAAGTATGCCACGCCGGGGGCGGCGGGCCGACCACGGAGGCCGCCAAGCCGCGCCCGCGGGGCCTCAGGCCGGTTCGCCGGCCTCCCGGGCGCGGTAGAAGGCCTCCCGGAACTCGGCGAAGCGCCCCTGCTCGATGGCCGCCCGGATCCGCTCCATCAGCCGCACGTAGTAGCGCAGGTTGTGGGTGGTGGCGAGCATCGAGCCGAGGATCTCGTTGCACTTGTCCAGATGCCGGAGGTAGCTGCGGGTGAAGCCCCCTGCGCAGGTGGCGCAGTCGCAACCGGGCTCGATCGGCCGCAGGTCGTGCTCGTACTTCTGGTTGCGGATGCGCACCTGGCCGAAGTCGGTGAAGTAGTGGCCGTTGCGGGCGTTCTGGGTGGGCATCACGCAGTCGAACATGTCGATGCCGCGGGCCACGGCCTCGACGATGTCCTCGGGCTTGCCCACGCCCATGAGGTAGCGCGGCTTGTCCTCGGGAAGCTGCGGGCAGATGGCCTCCAGCGTCTTCTCGCGCTCGGCCGCGGGCTCGCCCACGGCAAGGCCGCCCACCGCGTAGCCGTCGAAGCCGATCTGCTGCAAGCCTTCGGCGGACCGCGTCCGGAGCTCCGGGTACAGCCCGCCCTGGACAATGCCGAACAGCGCCGCGTCATTGCCCTCATGCGCGCGCTTGGAACGCTCCGCCCAGCGCAGAGAAAGCTCCATCGACGTGCGTGCGACCTTTTCCGAGGCCGGCACGCCGTCGACGAGGTAAGGCGTGCACTCGTCGAAGATCATCACGATGTCCGAACCGAGCACGCGCTGGATGTGCATGGATTCCTCGGGGCCGAGGAAGACCTTGCGGCCGTCCACCGGCGAGGCGAAGGTCACGCCGGCTTCGGTGATCTTGCGCTTGTGCGCCAGCGAGAAGACCTGGAACCCGCCGGAATCCGTGAGGATCGGCCGGTTCCACTTCGTGAAGCCGTGCAGGCCGCCATGGGCCTCCATCACCTCGAGGCCGGGCCGCAGGTAGAGGTGGAAGGTGTTGCCGAGGATGATCTCCGCACCCAGCGCCTCGACTTCGGCCGGGCGCATGGCCTTCACGGTGCCGTAGGTGCCCACCGGCATGAAGGCCGGCGTCTCGATCGTGCCGCGCGGGAAGGTGATGCGGCCGCGCCGCGCCGAGCCGTCGGAGCCCAGCTTCTGGAACGTCATGCGGCTCATGCGCCCTCCTCCGCCGAAGGCCACAGCAACATCGCATCGCCGTAGCTGAAGAAGCGGTAGCGCTGTTCGACGGCATGGCGGTACGCCGCCATGATGCGGTCGAAGCCGGCGAAGGCGCTGACCAGCATCATCAGCGTCGATTCCGGCAGGTGGAAATTGGTGAACAGCGCGTCCGCCGAGCGGATGCGATGGCCCGGCGTGATGAAGATCTGCGTGTCGCCGGCGAAGGGCAGCACCTCGCCGTCGCGCCACGCCGTCTCCAGCGCGCGGATCACGGTCGTGCCCACCGCGATGACGCGCCCGCCGCGCGACTTGGTCTGGCGGATCTGCTGGCAGAGCTCCGCGCCGACGTTCAGCCACTCGCTGTGCATGACGTGATCTTTCACGTGCTCGGCGCGCATCGGCTGGAAGGTGCCGGCGCCGACGTGCAGCGTGATGTGGCCGAAGGACACGCCCTTGGCCCGCAGCGCCGCCAGCAGGGCGTCGTCGAAGTGCAGCCCCGCAGTGGGTGCGGCGACCGCGCCGACGTGCTTCGAGAACACCGTCTGGTAGCGCTCGTCGTCGCGGATGTCGGCGTCGCGGCGGATGTAGGGCGGCAGCGGCATGCGGCCGGCGCGCAGCAGCACTTTCTCCAGCGGCTCGTCGGTCTCGAAGCGCAGGCGGTAGAACTCACCCTCGCGGCCCAGCACGGTGAGCACCGTGCCCTCGTCGAGCGTGATCGTGCCGCCGGCCTTGGGCGACTTGCTCGCGCCGACCTGCGCCCGCACCTCGTGGGCGCCGGTGACGCGTTCGAGCAGGATCTCGACGCGCCCACCGGTGTCCTTCTTCCCGAACAGTCGCGCCGGGATGACGCGGGTGTCGTTGAACACCATCAGGTCGCCGGGCTGCAGCAGCGACGGCAGGTCGCGGACGTGCAGGTCGGCCAGTGCGGCGGGCGGCGCGGGCACGTGCAGCAGGCGGGACGCCGAACGTTCGGCCAGGGGTTCCTGCGCGATCAGCTCCGGCGGCAGGTCGTAGTGGAAATCGGACTTCTTCATCGGATCGGCTTGACAGGCCGGCCCTCCAGCGGGCGCCTCGCGGCGCGGGGGCGTGATTGTATGACGCCGGGGCGGCGACGCAGACTCGGCCGGCCCGTCGATCCCGCGG
>JAJTHD010000253.1 GCA_021297925.1 Lysobacteraceae bacterium | reverse complement strand
GTACCGCGGTCGAGCACCTCGATGCGCCAATCGCCGCCGAGGTGGCGCAGGCGCATGCGCACATCGGCGTCGGGCGGGCACGCCTCGTGCGCGTTCTTCAGCAGGTTCAGCAAGGCCTGTTCGAACTGCGCGCCGTCGACGCGCAGCGGCTCCTGCGGCACCTCGCCGTCGAGAGCGAACGCGATCTGGCTCTGCAGCCGCTCGACGAGCACCGCGGGGTCGTGGGCTTCGATGCGCGGCTGCGGCAGCTTGGCGAAGCGGGCGTAGTCGCGAAGGAAGCCATCGAGATGTCGGGCGCGTTCCTCGATCGTGGCGAACACCGTGGGCAGCTTCTCGATCTGGCCGCGCCGCGCTAGTTCGGCGCCGCTGTGCGCGAGCGAGGCCATCGGTGCCAGCGAGTTGTTGAGCTCGTGGCTGATCACGCGGATGACCTTTTTCCAGGTCTGCACCTCCTGCCGGCGTAGCTCGGTGGTGATCTGCCGCACGAGCAGCAGTTGGTGCTCGCGGCCGTTCAGGCGGAAGGCGGAGGTGGCGAGGTGGTAAACCTCGTCGTCTTCGCCGTCACCGGTGCTGAACACGCCCGCCGCGCCGTGGCGGAGGGCTTCCGACAAGGCATCGTCGCGTGCGCCGAGCAGGCCGTGCAGTGCGTGCCCATCGAGGCGACGGCCTTCGCCCAGCAGCTTGCGCGCCGCGACGTTGGCGAAGACTACGTGCTGCTGCGCGTCGAGCAACAGCATGGCCACCGGCGTGTTCTGCACGATGGTGTCGAGCAACAACTCGCGCTGGACCAGCTGCAGCTGCTTCTCGCGCAGGGCTTCGCCGATCGCGTTGTGGCCGGCGACGAGGTCGCCGAGCTCGTCGTTGCGAGGCCACCGCAGGCCGAAGCTGTAGTCGCCGTCGCGGTAGCTGAGCGCGGTGCCGGTGAGGGCCCGGATCAGCGAGCGCACCGGCGACAGCCAGGCGCCGAGCAGCCAAAGCAGCACGAGGCCGCTCGTGACCACGGCGATGGCGCCGGCCAGCAGGGCGTCGCCGAGCCACGCTTGCAGCGCCAGTGCCAGCGCGATGCCGCCCGCGAGCACGGGCAGCACGCGAAGCGCGAACTGGCCCGCGAGCGAGCACCGCCAGCGCGTCACGACGGCGCCGCCTCGGACGCGGGCGAGCCGCTCACGACGCCGACTCGCGGTCGATGCCGAGCCGCTCGAGCCGCCGATACAGCGCCTGGCGCGAGAGACCGAGCTCGGCCGCCGCTTGCGCGAGCACGCCGCGATGCCGCTTCAGCGCGGCTTCGATGCTGGCGCGATCCGGTTCGTCGGCATCCATCGGGGCGTCGTTGCCACGAGCGGCTGCGCCGGTGGCGAAGGCCGGCAGCCCAAGGTCGTTGGAGGTGATCGTCGGCGAGGACGACAGCAAGGCCGCGCGTGCAATCGTGTTCTTCAACTCGCGCACGTTGCCCGGCCACGCGTGCGCACGCAGCGCGCCGCGCGCGCCGTCATCGAGTGTTTTGCCACTGCCTGCAAGGAAGTGCTCGGCGAGCGGAATCACGTCCAGCGGCCGCTCCGCCAGCGGCGGCACGCGCAGCTCGATGAGGTTGAGGCGGTAATAGAGGTCCTCGCGGAAGCGACCATCGCGGATCATCGCGGCGAGGTCGGCGTTGGTGGCGCTGATGACGCGCACCTTGACCTGCCGTTCGCGGTTGCTGCCAAGGCGCTCGAAACGACCCGTCTCCAGCACGCGCAGCAGCTTCATCTGGCCTGCTGCCGGCAGGTTGCCGATCTCATCGAGGAACAGCGTGCCGCCGTCCGCGGCTTCGAACTTGCCCTCGCGGGCCTTCGTGGCGCCGGTGTAGGCACCGGCCTCCGCACCGAACAGCTCGGCTTCGATCAGCTCGGAGGGCAGGGCGCCGCAATTGAGTGTCACGAACGGCCCACTGCGCACCGCGGAATTCGCCTGCAGCACGTCGGCGATCTTCTCCTTGCCGCTGCCATTCGGGCCGGTGATCAGCACCGGCACGTCCGCACCCGCCACCTGCGTGGCGACCTGCAGCACCCGCTCCATCGCCGGGTCGGCGTAGACGATGCCGCGCAGGTCGAAGCGGCCTTCGAGCCCCGCGCGGCGGCGTCGGTCGGCGCCCGCGAGTTGCTGCAGCGCACGGCGCGTATCGGAAAGCTCCAGCAGGTTGCGCACGCTGGTCAGCAGCTTGTGGTCGTCCCAGGGCTTGCCGAGGTAGTCGGCCGCGCCGGACTTCATCAGGCTCACGGCGGTTTCCACCTGCGTCCACGCGGTGAGCAGGATCACCGGCATGTCCGGGTGGCGACGACGGATCTCGTGGAACAGCGCGATGCCTTCCTCGCCCGACGTGGTGTCGGCGGTGAAGTTCATGTCCTGCAACACGAGGTCGACGGGGTGGGCGTCGAGCAGGGCGAAGCCGTCCTCGGGGCTTTCGGCGCCGAGGACGGTGAGGCCGTGCAGGCCGAACAGCACCTCGAGTGCCGTCCGGACGCCGGCGTTGTCATCGATGACCAGCAGGGTGTGCATGGGAAGAGTCTAGTCGGCCATGGGATCAGGCGCTGCGCGTGGCCACCGCCGGTGGCACCGACGCGGCACGCAGGGCCGGGCCGAGCACGGCGGTGATGCCGAGCACGAGCAGCACCGCCGAACCCAGCCCGAGATACCCCAAGGGCAGCTTCGGCAACTCGAGCTGGTCCATCATCAACGCATTGAGGCCCAGTGCGAACCCGCAGCCCACCACGATGCCGATGCCCGTGATCATCACGTTCTCGGTCACGAACAGGCGCAGGATGTCGATGCGCCGCGCACCGAGCGCGCGACGCACGCCGATCTGCTTGCGGCGCTGGTTCACCCACAGCGAGGCCAGGCCGACGATGCCGCTCGCCGTCATCACCAGCAGCAGGGCGACGACCACCAGCAGGCCGTTGACCAGCGTGTGCTCGCCGCCGTAGCGGTCGGCGCGGGTCTCGGCCATTGCCTCGTTGTAGGACACCATCCGCCCCGGCACCTGGGCCAGCAGCGTGGCTTCGGCCTCCTTCATCACCCGGTCAAGTTGACCGGGCGCCGTACGCACCGCGTAGATGTTGTAGCGCTGGCGTTCGACGACGGGGAACAGCACGGCATTGCTGCCATCGTTCCATCCGCGACCCCAGGGGGACACCAGCGTCTCGACCACGCCGATGACCTCGATCGGCACGCTTGCCGAGCCCTCGTAGAAGCTCTTTCCGACCACAGCGCTTGCATCCGGCCAGAGCGCGCGCGCGAGGCCCTGCGTGATCACGGCGACCCTCGGTGCGGGCTGGCCCGGCAGCGTACGGTCGACCTCGATCATCGCATCGGCACCGAAGGAGCGCCCCTCGGTCAGACGAAGCGGCCAAGCCTTGAAGGCCTCGGCGTCGACCATGTAGTTCGTCGCGATGACATAGTCACCCGACGGGTCCGGCTGGCGCTGGTAGCCGTTGTTGCTGCCGGACTGCATCAGTGGCACCTGGCTCACCCAGGCGGCGGCCTCGACCCCGGGCAGGGCGCGCAGGTGGCCGAGATCGTTGTCGACCACGCCATCCCCCAGCTTGGCCTCGCGATCGATCACTGCGAGGTGGAAGGTGTTGGCCTCGTCCAACCCGCTGGGGCGCTTGGCTTCGCGCAGGCGGTCGTCGATGACGCTCAGGGCGTTGGTCAGGATGGCGAGGGTGAGGGCGATCTGCAGCGCGATCAGCAGGACGCCGGTCTTGCTGCGCAGCATGGCCGAAAGGATGGGGCGGAGTTCCATGGCGGGCCTCACTGGCTCTTCAATTGCAGGGCGGGGCGCACCGTGCAGGCGCGCCAGGTGGGCAACAGGCCGGCCACGAGCGCGGCCAGCACCGACAGCACGACGCTGCTTGCCAGCAGGCCGGGGTCCATCCGGTAGAAGTCTTCGGCGGTTGCGGTCGCCCGGCCCACCAGATGCACTCCATACCAGGCCAGTGCCGCGCCCAGCACGGCCCCCACGGCGCCGACCACCCCGGCTTCGGTGAGGTACTGCTGGAAGATCTGGGCGCGGGTGGCGCCGAGTGCGCGACGCACGCCGATGTCGCCGTGGCGCGCGGTGAATTTGGCCAGCATCAGGGTCATCAGGTTCACCAGGCAGACGCCGAGGAAACCGAAGGCCAACCAGCTCGACAGGCGCTGGTCGTTGCCGACGACGCCGGCTTTTTCCAGATGCGCCATCAGGGGCAGCAGTGCGACGTTGGGTGGGCGCGGCATGCGGCCGAGTTTCTTCTGCTCGGCCACGTAGGCCGAGAGGTAGTCGCGGTAGGCCCGCACCTGGTCGGTATCGTCCAGTTGCACCCAGTACTGCAACCAGGTGCACTCGGAGTCCAGAAAGCCCTGGTAGCCCGGCTCGGGGGCGCCTTGGCAGTTGGTCGTGCCGTTGTTGCTGTACTCGAACTGCACGGCAGTGCTGAACGGAATCCACAGCTGCTGGGGGCGGCCGGTGGCGCTGCTGCCATACACGCGGATGTAGTTCGGCACCGGCTGCCAAAGGCCCATGACGCCGGTGATGGTGTAGTCGCGCGCGTCAAGACGGATGCGCTGGCCCACCGCCTTGCCGCCAGGGAACAGGCGTTGCGCAAGGTCTTGCCCGATCACGGCGACCTTCGCGGCGTTGGCGTCGTCCTCGGCGCTCCAAGGGCCGCCTTCGACGAAAGGTACGTCGAACATGGCGAAGGCATCGCGCGTGGCCGTCATGCCGTCCTCGAAGAAGGGCTGAAGATCGTCGCGGCCGCTGTCCACTGCGGGGGCGATGCCGAACAGCACGGTCTGCCGCGTGCCCTTGGCGTCGCGCAGCAGATTGCGGGCATCGATGTAGCCCAGTTGGAAGTCGGGCTCGTCACCGGCGGTGTAACTTTCCAGCGGCCGCGCATCCAAGCGTGGCACGAACAGCTTGCCGCTCATCTGTGGCACGGGGTCGCCCGAGAGCGCCAGCAGCAGGGTCAGGCTGGTCATGCTGGTGCCGATGCCGACGGCGAGGATGAGCACCATCAGGGCGGTGAGCACCGGCGCGCGGCGCAGGCTCTTGAGGCCAAGCTTGAGGTGGTAGCGGAACATTGCGTCGGACTCCTCAGGCCGCGGCGAGGCGCTGCAGGTCGACGACCTGGCCATCGACGATGTGGATGTTGCGCTGCGCGCGCGCGGCGAGTTCCGGGTCGTGCGTCACCATCACAATGGTGGTGCCCTCGGCGTTGATCTGCTCGAGCAGCTCCATGACGCCGCGGGCCATCTGCGTGTCGAGGTTGCCGGTCGGTTCGTCGGCGAGCAGCAGGCGCGGGCTGCCGGCGAGCGCGCGGGCGATGGCGACGCGCTGCTGCTGGCCGCCCGAGAGTTCCGCCGGATAGTGCTTCATGCGCGAGGCGAGGCCCACTTTCGCCAGCGCCTCCTCGATGCGCTGCTTGCGCTCAGGCCCCTTGAAGCCGCGGTAGAGCAGCGGCACGTCGACGTTGTCGAAGAGGTTGAGGTCTGGGATCAGGTTGAAGCCCTGGAAGATGAAGCCGAGCTTCTCGTTGCGCAGGCGCGAGCGCTGGTTGTCGTCGAGCCCGCGGACATCGACGCCGTCGAGGTGGTACTCGCCGCCGGTGAACTCCTCGAGCAGGCCGGCGATGTTGAGGAAGGTGGTCTTGCCCGAACCCGATGGGCCGGTGACGGCGACGAACTCGCCTTCGCGAACGGCCATGTCGATGCCGCGCAGGGCGTGGGTTTCGATCATGTGGGTCTGGTAGACCTTGGAGAGCTGTTTCATCGTAAGCATGTGGGGTTCCGTCGGAAGGTAGAGAGGGGAAGGGGTGCCGAGGCCGCAAGGCCGCGTGGCGCTACTCGTTGACTTGCACGCGTTCAGCGTTTTCGAAAAGGTCGGTGCCGGCGATGACCACGCGCTCGCCTTCCGCGAGCCCATCGACGATCTCGACGGCGCTGACGGCGGTCGCACCGAGCGTGATCGGCCGGCGCACGGCGTCGCCGTCGTCCATCACGTAGGCGAAGCGGCCGCCCTGGGTTTCGAGGAAAGGGCCGCGTGCCAGCTTCAGCACATCGGGTTTCTCCTCGATCAGCACGCGGGCACTGACGCGCTGGCTCTGGCGAAGGCCCTCCGGCGGTGCGTCGAGGCGGACGCGCGCAAGGACTTGGCGGTTCAGGACTTCGGGCGCGATGGTCATGAGCTCGCCGCCGACGGTCTGGGCGCCGATGCGCACTTCGACGCGCATGCCGAGACCGAGGTCGTCGGCGTAGGTCTCCGGCACTTCGAGTTCCACTTCGAGTTGCGAGAGATCGACCACGGTCATGAGCGGCGCATTCGCGGGGACGACAGCGCGATCGGCGACGGCGATGCTGCCGACGATGCCGTTGACCGGGGAGCGCAGATCGAGGTCGCTGACGCGGCGCTCGAGGTCGGCGACCACGGCGCGCTGGCGGGCCAGGGCCTCCTCGCGGCTCTTCAATTCCAACGCGGCGTTCTGCCCTTCGAGATCGGCATCGGCCTCGCTGTGGCGAGCGCGCACCTGCGCCGCTTCCACCGCATCGGCATAGCGCAGGCAGTCGGCGCGGGGGATGGCCTGCAGCTCGCAGGCTCGGGCCGTGCGCTCCGCGTCGCGCTGGGCCGTCTGCAGGGCGAGGCGTCCCTCGTCGGCGGTGCGCGCGGCGAGCAGTCGCGCTTTCTGCGCGAGGATGCGCTGGCGTGCCACGTCGGCCTCGAAGCCGCGCAGCGTCGCGAGCTCGCGGTCGCGCTCGGCGCGAAGCTCCGGCGAGTCGAGCGTGGCCAGCACATCGCCCTTCCTCACGGTGGCCCCGGCGCGCGTCCTCAGGTTCACCGTCGACGCCGCCGGCGCGTACAGCGTCGGGCTCACCGACGCCACCACCCGGCCGTTGACCTGCGCGTCGCGCACCAGCAAGCCGCGCTCGACCGTGGCGATACGCAGGCGGTCGGCGCTCACCGAGCGGCCGGCGCCGGCCCAGGCCCAAACCGCCACCAGCACCGCCACGAGTCCGACGGTGGCGCCGATGGCGGGCCACGGCAGGCGGCGCTTCGGCGCGGCGACGGTACGGTCTTGGGCGGAGGTGTCAGGGATCATCGGCGCGGACGTCGTGAGGGAATAGCTCTTCCCTAGCACGTCGCGTGCCAAGCACAATTGTTCGATAAATCAGTGCTTTGCGGCGCACGTGAGGTGTCCGCGGCCGTCCGTCCGGTGTCCGCGGAAGACTTGGGGCGCCCGCGCGTGGACAGAATTCCACCGTCGTCGCGCCATGCCGCTGCCTTCACGGCCGCTACACTGGGCGCCCCCTGATTTCTGTGGAGCGGTACTCAATGTGCGGAATCGTTGGAGCGATCGCCGGTCGTGATGTCGTGCCGGTGCTGGTCGATGGACTGAAGCGCCTCGAGTACC
>JAJTHD010000277.1 GCA_021297925.1 Lysobacteraceae bacterium | reverse complement strand
GACTGCCGCGCGATCGAGCGCCACACCGGCGTGCTGTTCCAGGGCGGCGCGCTGTTCTCCTCGCTCACGGTGCTGGAGAACATCGCCGTGCCGATCAAGGAGCACCTCGACCTCGACGAGGACCTGGTCCACGCCCTGTGCTGGATGAAGATGCGCCTCGCCGGCCTGCCGTCCGACGCCGGCCACAAGCTGCCCTCGCAACTCTCCGGCGGCATGCGCAAGCGCGCCGGCCTCGCCCGTGCGCTGGCGCTCGACGCGCCGCTGCTGTTCCTCGACGAACCCACCGCCGGCCTCGACCCGGTCGGCGCGGCGGCCTTCGACGAGCTGATCCTGAGCCTGAAGCGCGCGCTCGGGCTCACCGTGTTCCTGATCACCCACGACCTCGACACGCTGTACGCGATCTGCGACCGCGTGGCCGTGCTGGCCGACCGGCGCGTGCTCGCCTGCGCGCCGCTGGCCGAGGTCGAACGGCTGGACCACCCGTGGGTCCGGCAATACTTCCATGGACCGCGCGGCCGCGCCGCGCGACGCGAGGCCTGAGATGGAAACCAAAGCCAACCACGTGCTGGTCGGCGCCTTCACCGTCGCCATCGTCATCGGCGGCCTGCTGTTCGCCCTGTGGGCCGCGAAGGCGCTTTCCGACCGGAACTGGGACGAGTACGACGTGGTGTTCACGGAGGCCGTCACCGGCCTGTCGCGCGGCGGCGTGGTCCAGTACAACGGCATCGCCGTCGGCGAGGTCCGCGACCTCTCGCTGGATCCGAAGGACCCGCGCAAGGTGGTCGCCCGCATCCGCGTCGCGTCGGACACCCCCGTCAAGACCGACACCACGGCCCGCCTCGCCTTCGTCGGGCTCACCGGCGTCACGCAGATCCAGCTCAGCGGCGGGCGGCCCGCCAGCCCGGCACTGAAGGGCGCCGTGCCGCGCGACCAGATCCCGCGCATCGCCGCGAAGGAATCGGCCTTCGGCAAGCTGCTGTCCTCGTCGGAGGACATCACGGCGACCGCCAGCGAGGTGCTCGTCCGCATCAACCGGATGTTGAACGACGAGACGGTCGAGGACTTCGCCAAGACGATGGCCCACCTCGAGCAGGTCACCGGCACGCTGGCGGCGGAGCGCGGCGAGATCGCCACGCTGCTCCGCGACGCCCGCAGCAGCGCAGCGCGCCTCGACCGCGTGCTGGCCAAGGCCGAGACGACGATGGACGGCGTCGACCGCTCGGTCGCGGCCGTGGCCGAGGACCTGCCCGCCCTGCTGGCGAAGCTCGACCAAACGCTGGTGCAGGTCGAAGCCCTCTCGCGGAACACGAACGGACTGGTCGAGGACAACCGCGAGGCCGTCCGGCAGTTCGGGCAGACCGGGCTCGCGCAGGTCGGCCCCACCCTGGCCGAGTTGCGCAGCCTGCTGCGCCAGCTGAACCGCGCCGCCGCCAAGATCGAGGAAAGCCCGTCCAACGCCCTGCTGGGCGGCCCCGCCCCGGAGGAGTTCAAGCCATGAGCCCACGCCCGTCCCTTGCCCTCCTCGTCGTCGGCGCATTCGCCGCGACCGGACTGACCGGCTGCCTGTCGCTGGGCGGCGACAAGGCCGATCTGGCCGTCTACGCGCCAGTGATCGCGATCGCACCCGAGGCGACGTGGCCCAGCGTGCCGCTGACGCTGGCGATCGCGGAGCCGCAGGCCAGCACGGCGCTGGACAGCGTGCGCATCGCGGTCCGTCCGGAGCCGGGCCGCCTGCAGGTTTACGCGGGCGCGGTCTGGTCCGACCGCGCGCCGGCGCTGGTGCAGTCGGCGTTGGTCGACGCCTTCGACCAGGCCGGGCGCTTCAAGGCGGTGACTCGGACCACGGGCGAACTCGCGACCGACCTTCGCCTCGACCTCGACCTGCGCCAGTTCGAAGCGGTGTACGCGGACGACGCCGACACGCCGACCGCGACCGTCGTCGTGCAGGCCACGCTGGTGGATGTCCGCCGCGGCACCGTGCTGGCCACCCGCCTGTTCCGCGCCGGCCACGTCGCCGAACGCGAGAAGCTCAAGGCCGTGGTGCCGGGCTTCGAGGCCGCGCTGTCGGAGGTCGCCCGGGCGATGGTGCCGTGGGTGCTGGCGTCGACCCCACCCACCGGAACGTCAGGTTGATCCGCTCCCCCGCCACGCGCGCCGTCTTCGGCAGCGCGTGTTGGGCCACCCGCTGGCAATCCCCGCGCATCACCAGCAGGTCGCCGTGGGCGAGGCGCCATTCCGCGCGGGCCGTCTTGTCGGCCTTCAGGCGCAGCAGGAAGCGTCGCTCGGCCCCGAGGCTCAAGGACGCAATCACCGGCGCGGGCCCGAGTTCCGGCTCGTCGTCGCTGTGCCAGCCCATGGAATCCCGGCCGTCGCGGTAGCGGTTCAGCAGCACGCTGTTGAAGCGCGCGCCGCAGGCCGATTCGAGCCGCGGCAACAGGGCCGCGATCGCCGGATGCCAAGGCTCGGGATCGAAGTCCGCCCCGGAGTAGCGGTAGCTCGCGCCGGGATCGCCCATCCAGCAGGACAAGCGCGGGGAGGCGACCCAACGGCCGAACATTCGGATCCGGTGGACCGTCCAGGGCACCTCGGCGGCGAGACGGTGATGCAGCCGCGTCGCCTCCCACGGGTCGAGGAAGGCCGCGGCAAGCGCCACGCGGCCTTGGAACGGCTCATTCGCCACGCGTCACCTGGTCGGCCCTCAGGGCCAGCAGGCGGCGGTGCAGGGCCATGTCCCGCGCGTTCGCCCGCGCGACCCGTTCACGAACCCCTGCATCGAGCCGGTCCGGGCCCAGCGCGGGGGGCGACCGGTTCTCGACCGGGCGCGGCAGCGCGCGACCCTCGAGGAAACGGCGCGACAGCCGCCCGAGGTCCTCGTCGAAGCACTCCGCGGTGCCGATGAAGTCCAGGCGCTCGAGCGGAAAGCCCCAGAGGTACTCCGTCAGCGTGTCGCGGTAGTTCGGCAGCGCGAGGAAGCCGTCGAGGTCGAGCCCGGGCCGGAGCCCGCGGGCCGCATGCGAGCCATCACCGGCCGCCGAGTCGCGCAGGTAATGGGCGTACCGAGAGAGCACGCGATCGACCGGGTCCCGTGTCCAGAGCGCGAAGCGGGCCGGGCGGCACCAGCGGTACTTGAGCGCAAGGAAATGCCCGAACACGCAGGGTGCGCCCGGTGGGCGACCGGCGCGTCCGAGGGCGGCGGCCATCGCCCCGGCGCGGCGACGCCACCACGGATGCGTCAGCGGGCGGTCGCCGTAGTCCTCGAGGAGGCCTTCGCCATACGCCTCCCGCAAGGCGAGTCGCAGGCTCGTTCCCGCGGTCTTCGGCACATGGACCACCACCAGCGGCGGGGAGGAACGGCTCATTCGACCCATGCCTCCAGCCCGCCCGAACGCCGCCAGCGCCGAACCGCGTCGCGCAGGCGCCAACGAAGGAACGCACGGGCCGGCGACCCACGCGACGGCGGCCGGTAGTCGCCCTCGAACACGCGGGGGTACGGCAGGCCGACCGGCCCCGGCGGCAGGCCGAGGAAGCGCCATGCAGACTGCACCGTGCCTTCCGGGTCCGACGACAGCTGGTCCGTCCGCAACAGCAGCACCTGCTCCGGCGGGAAGCGCCGCCGCAGCGCCTGCAACTGGGGCGCGTAGTCGCTGCGCGCCGCATAGCTCGCCCAGCGCAGCGGCGACTGCCATGACCAGTCGCCACGATGCCGCCGACGCCGGATCGGTTCCATCAGCAGCGCCGCCCACAGCGGCAGCGATTCCGTGCCGCGGGCACGCTCCATCGCCCACTGCGACACCGCGCGATCCACGGGGTCGCGGAGGATCACGATCCATCGCAAGCCCGGCGAATAGCGCCACGCACGCTCGACGAACCGCGGGTCGAACACGGTGATCGGCGTGGCATCGCCAAGGCAGGGGGCGGGCACACGGCCGTCGAAATGCGCCGCAAAGCGCGCGTCCACGGCCTCGGCCGTCGCGCCATCGTCGAAATCGGGCGCGTCGAACACGTGCGCCTCCTTCACCGCCGGCAACTGCACGTCGGGGTGGCGCGCGAGGTACCGCGCCAGCGCGGTGGTGCCGCCCTTCTGCATGCCACCGATGATGAACGCGAGACGCGGCACTCAGCGCGTCCCGGGCGTGTCCACCGCCACCGCCATGGGCATCGGGAACAGCCCGGTGAAGCGTTCGCGGCTGTCGTCGACGACCTCGAAGGAGGGGTGGCCCTCGTGGCGCGCGAGCACCACGTGCTGGTGCACGTCCGCCGAATCGAGCAGGCGCAGGCGGCAGCGGTAGACCCCCTGCTGGAACTCGGCGCGGAACCGCACCACCACCTCCACCGCCTCACCGTGCGGCAGCGGGATGCGGCGGCCGCTGAGCTGCAGGCCGCGGGCGTCCATCACGTCGAAGATCAGCAGGGGATGGGCCACCCCCGGCGCCACCTGCAGCGCCAGCCGCACCTCGGCTTCGTCGCCGCAGCGCAGCGGCACGTGCGGGGCGCCATTGATCGAGGCCGCCACCACCCGCATGCGCTCGCTGGCGAAACCGTCGGCCACTCGCTGCAGCGCGCCGGCGCGCGGCGCATAGCCCTGCGCGGCGAGGGTGCGCTGGTGGGCGCGGTAGAGGTACTCGGTGATGACTTCGTCCGGCAGGCCCTCCATGGCCACCCGCCCATGATCGAGCAGGATGGCGCGATGGCAGAAGGCCTTCACCACGTTGAGGTCGTGGCCGACGAACAGCAGCGCGGCGCCATTGCGCAGGATCTCGTCCACCTTGGCCATGGCCTTCGCCTGGAAGGCGGCATCCCCGACGGCCAGCGCCTCGTCGACGATCAGCACGTCGGGGTCCAGGTGCACCTGCACGGCGAAGGCCAGACGCACCGCCATGCCCGAGCTGTAGGTCTTCACCGGCTGGTCGACGTAGGGGCCGATGTCGGCGAAGGCGATGATGTCGGGCAGGCGCGCGGCCAGCGTGGCCGCGTCCATGCCGAGGACGGCGGCGTTGATGGCGATGTTCTCGCGGCCGGTCAGTTCCGGGTTGAACCCGGACCCCAGTTCCAGCAGCGCGGCGATGCGGCCGCGGGTGCGCACCTCGCCGCTGCTCGGCGAAAGCACGCCGGCAACCAACTGCAGCAGAGTGCTTTTGCCGCTGCCGTTGGCGCCGATGACCCCCAGTGCCTCGCCGCGGCGCAGCGTCATGTCCAACGGGTGCAGGGCGACGTGGCAGGGCGCCTGGCCATCCGCCCGGCGCTGCCAGCTCGCGGCCCAGCGCGACGCACCACATCGGCGGAGGCCCCGGGCCAGTCGCGCATAGATCGGGACCAGCAGACGGCTGCGGGGGGACCGCCACAGGCGATACACCTTGCCCAGGCGGCGGGCCTCGATCAGCGGCGGGTCCGGCAGGGCGTCGCTGCCCGGTGCCGCGGGTCCTTCGGGAAGGGTCATGGGGCGATTATGCCCGCGCGCCGGCGCGGCCCACAAAAAAGAACGGGCCGCTTGCGCGGCCCGTTCCGGTCAACAGAGGCTTTCGCCTGAGGCTTCGATCAATCGAAGTTCAGGTTCTTGCGCTCGGTGTTCTGCTCAGAATTCGACTCGAAGTCGGTGATGTTGCTCAGCGCATCGTTGTTGACGTTACGGGCGTAAGCCTGGACCTGCATGTTGTCGAACTCGCCGACAATGTTCAGGCGCCAGCGGCCCGCACCGTCACCCAGCGCGCCCGTCAGAGCCGGCTTGGTCGGGGTGGCGGAAAGGGCAGTGCCCGACTCCAGCTCGGCGGTGGTGTACACCACCGAACGGCCGGCCGGCAGCGTCAGCGACAGCGAGGTGAGGGCACCCGCGTCATCGCGGCCGCGGATCGTGACGCGACCCGACAGCGTGCTGTTGTTGACGATGCGGATCAGGCCTTCCTGCGTGGCGTTGCCCGCCGGCGGGACGTTGGCGATGTTGACCGTCGAACCGTTGCGCTGCAGGGCCGCGACCGGGCACGAGGTCGCCTCGTACGTGGCGTTGATGCCGGCTTCGCCCGTGATCGACTGGGCCAGAATCGCCGAGCCGTTGCCCTGGGCGCAGATGCGCAGCGAGCCCGTGCTCGGCGAGCCGGTCGTGATCGTACCCGGCTGGGCCGTGTTGATCGCGAGGACCGAGTTGTTGAAGGTGGCGATGTTCTGCACGGCCGGGGAGGCCGGGCTCAGCACGAACGAACCGACCGAGTTCGCCGCGGCGCAGGTCGAAG
>JAJTHD010000298.1 GCA_021297925.1 Lysobacteraceae bacterium | reverse complement strand
CGTGGACGCCACCGGCGTCCGCGAGCGCCTCGCGCAGCTGCACATGGAGGCGATGGCCGATCCGGCGGCCGCGCCGCTGAATGTCGTCAATCCCCGCATCGGCACCGGCAACGTCGGCGTCATGGCGGCCATCAACGACGAGGTGCGCGCGGTCGAGCACATCATGCTTTGGCTGCTCTACGCCGCCGTGTTCGTGATGTGCCTGCTGAGCTTCCGAAACCCGCTCGCGGCCCTGTGCATCGTCGCACCGCTGGTGCTGGTGACCGAGCTGGGCCATACGCTGATGGTCGAGCTCGACATCGGCATGAAGGTCAACACGTTGACCGTGGTCGCGCTCGGCGTGGGCATTGGCGTGGACTACGCGATCTACATCTTCGCGCGCATGCGCGAGGCCATGCTCGCGGGCAAGACGCTGTCGGAGAGCTACTTCATCGCGCTCAAGACCACTGGCATCGCGATCTTCTACACGGCGCTGACGCTGGCCGTGGGCGTGGCGACGTGGATCTGGTCCGACCTGAAGTTCCAGGCCGACATGGGCCTGATGCTGACCTTCATGTTCGTCGTGAACATGATCGCGGCCATCGTCTTCCTCCCGGCCCTGTGCCGCTGGCTGATGCGCCCGACCGAGAAGGACACGTGGACGCCGCCGCACTGACGGCCTCCGGACGCGCGCGGCCACGGCCGTTCCGCGACGAAGAAAGACGAAGGGGCCAATGGCCCCTTCGTCGTTTGTGGAAGACGCGCCCGTCTCAGCCGCCCGGCACGTAGTAGAGCGGCGATCCCGGGCCCAGCGGCGCGCCGACCAGGACCCAGGCCAACAGCATCGCGGTCCACACGAGCCCGATGATGATCGAGTACGGCACCATCAGCGCGATCAGCGTGCCGAGGCCGGCCTTCGGACGGTACTTCTGGAACACCGCGAGGATGATCAGCAGGTACGAGTTCAGCGGCGTCACGATGTTCACCACGGAGTCGCCGATGCGGTAGGCCGCGGTGGTGAGTTCCGGGCTCATGCCCACGATCATGAACATCGGGATGAAGATGGGTGCCAGGACGCCGAACTTGCTGAGCATGCCGCTCATCGCGAAGTCGCCGAACACCACCACGAGCACGAAGGCCGCGACCAGTGCGAGGATCGGCAGGTCGGCGTTGAACAGCAGGCTGCCGCCGGCGTAGGCCAGCATCCGGTCGAGGCCGCTGTAGTTCAGGTAGGCGGTGAACTGGGCGAGGAAGAACAGCATCACCAGCACCGGCACGATGCTGCGCACGCCGTGGTTCAGGGCGTCCGCGAGGTCCTGCTGGCCGCGAAGCGCGCCGGTGGTGATGCCATAGGCGATGCCCGGCAGCAGGAACAGGATGACGATGACCGGGACGATCACGTGCGACCAGCGCGGCGCGGGCGTCTCGCGGAGGCGCGGCGCGCCCTCGGCGGTGACCAGCAGCGGGTCGCCGGCCAGCACGGTCGCGCCGTCCACGACCGCCGAATCCATCGATTGCACGGCGATCGGGGTTTCCGTCAGCGCTCGGCCGTTCGGCAGCGTCGGCTGGCCGTCGCCGTGCAGCGGCATGCCCGGCACGAGCACGGCGCTGGCGAGGAGGCCGATCCCCAGGACGAAGGCGGCCAGTGCGGCCTTCAGTCCGCGGCGCTCGACGGCCGTCAGCGCCATCTGCTGCGCGGTGCCGTCGGCCGTCGTGGCCTTGTCATCGGGGTGCTGCCGGTTCAGGCGTGGCTCGACGATCACGTCGGTGACGAACCATCCCGCGGCCATCACGGTGAACACCGAGCCGACCTTGAAGAAGTAGTTGTGCAGGATGGACACGGTGTAGCCCGGGTCGATCACCCGGGCGGCGTCCTGCGCGAAGCCGGTGAGCACGCCATCGCTGCCGTTCGGGAAGAAGCCCGCGCCGAAGCCACCCGCCACGCCCGCGAAGGCCGCCGCCATGCCGGCGACCGGGTGCCGCCCCACCGCGAGGTACAGCGCCGCCGCCAGCGGCGGGAGGATGATGTAGCCCGCGTCGGAGGCGACCGAGGCCGTCGCGCCCAGCATCACCACCGCGGGCGTCAGCAGGCGTCTCGGCGTCAGCAGGGCGAGGCTGCGCATGAGCGCCGAGAAGAAACCGAATTTCTCTGCGAGGCCGATGCCGAGCATCGCCGTGAAGATCAGGGGGAGCGCCGGCATCAGCGCGAAGTTGCGCAGCGCCGACGAGAGCATCCAGTAGAGGCCGTCGGCGGTCAGGAGCGAACGGGGCTGGATGGGCGCCCCGCTCTCGACGAGGTCCAACTCGGGCCGACCGTTCGCCCCCAGCACCGGTTGCTGCATCGTGCCGCCGTCGGCCTGGACGACGTCCTGCATCTGCAGCGCGGGCTTGACCGGCTGCACGCTCCATTCCATCGCGGACCCCAGCGCCGAAAGCAACACGACGACGAGAGCGAGCAGGGCGAACAGCAGGGACGGTTCGGGCAGCTTGTTGCCGAGCCACTCGATCCAGTCGAGCACGCCGCGGCGTGCCGGCGCCGGTGGGGCAGAGGTGGGGGTGTTGGTG
>JAJTHD010000305.1 GCA_021297925.1 Lysobacteraceae bacterium | reverse complement strand
TGGCGATGTCGATCGGCCAGACCAGTTCGGCGTACTCCTTCCCTTGGGTCAGCCCCAAGGGGAGTGTCACCGCGGCGGCGATGATGACCGCCTGCCAACCCCAGAACACGAAGCTCGCGAGCTTGTCGGACACCAGCCGCACGTGGCTGGTGCGCTGGACCACGTAGAGCGACGTGGCGAACAGCGCGCAGCCGCCGAAGGCGAAGATCACCGCGTTGGTGTGCAGCGGCCGGAGGCGGCCGAAGCTCAGCCAGGGCACGTCGAAGTTCAGCGCCGGCCAGTACAGCTGGGCGGCAAGGAGCACCCCGACCAGCATGCCGACGAAGCCCCAGACAACGGTCATCAGGCTGAACTGCAGAACGACGCGGTCGTTGTAGGTGTCGGGCCGTTCGGCCGGCGTGGCGGGAAGATCGATGGGGCTCATGGGGCCGGCTCGTCGTGGGACTCGCAGCGAGTGTGAGGGCCGCATGAAGCGCGACCGTTGACCCCCGTCAACGCACGGCTTGACCTCGATCAATCCGCGCAAGTCGGCTCGATTCGGCGCGTGAAGGCGGCAATTGTAAAAACACAATAAAAATCAGGGCCCTTGTGCCGTGCGGGATTCGTGTTTCGTTTCGCAACAGTTGCTTGATGCAACAAATTCGTCGCATTTCTCTCAGTCTGCGGCCGGTGCATGACGCGCTTGGCCGCCCCCGTTCCGGACCCTTGCGCGATGCCGTGATGCCGACTTCCCAGGGGAGGGTCGGCGCCCGTCGCGTGGGTCCGGCGGCGGGGCGGAACGCCCTCCATGCCAAGGACGCCGCGGGTTCGGCCCGCCCAACCACCGTCCAACCGACCATCGACCAGGGGATCCACCACGTGAACCGCAAGTCCTGCACCCCCCACGCGCTCGCCCTCGCGCTCGCCGCTGCCATCGTCCCGATGGCCGCCTCGGCCGCCGGCGACGCCCGCGTCATGAACACGGCCGCCGTCCAGGCGGGCGCCGAGTTCTCCGGCTTCATCGTCAAGTTCCGCGATGGCTCCGCCGAAGCCCGCAATCCGGCGTTGGTTGGCCGCCGCCTCCAGGCGGCGACCACGGGCCTGCAGTCGGCGGTGGCCCGCCTCGAGAAGTCCTCGGGCCCTGGCGTGCAGCGCGCCGCTCCGTCCCTCGGCCACTTCCGCCGCATGTCCCTGGGGGCGGACGTCGTCCGCCCGTCGCGCGCGCTGAGCCGTGCCGAGGCCTTGGCCGCGATGGCCCAGCTGGCCGCCCTGCCAGGCGTCGAGTACGTCGAGCCCGACCTGATCATGCGTCCGGCGCTGACGCCGAACGACACCCGCTACAACGAGCAGTGGGGCTTCTTCGACGCCGACGCCGGCATCCGTGCCGACCAGGCTTGGGACGTGGCGACCGGCAGCGGCGTGATCGTTGCGGTCATCGACACCGGCCGGACCGCGCACAGCGACCTCGATGCGAACACGGTGCCGGGCTACGACTTCATCTCCAACACGACCACGGCGAACGACGGCAACGGCCGCGATTCCAATGACGCCGACCCGGGCGACTGGACCACGGGCCAGTGCGGTGCGGCCAGCAACTCCAGCTGGCACGGCACCCACGTGGCCGGCACCATCGCGGCGGTGACCAACAACGCCAAGGGCGTCGCCGGCACCGCCTTTGGCGCCAAGGTCATGCACGTCCGTGCGCTGGGCACCTGCGGCGGCTCCACGTCCGATATCGCCGATGCGATCACCTGGTCCTCCGGTGGAACCGTCAGCGGCGTGCCGACGCTGTCCGCGTCGCAGGCGGCCAAGGTCATCAACCTGTCGCTCGGTGGCTCGGGTGCCTGCGGCACCACCACCCAGAACGCCATCAACGGCGCCGTCGGGCGCGGCTCGACGCTCGTGATCGCCGCCGGCAACAGCAACACGAACGTCTCGAACGCCACCCCGGCGAACTGCGCGAATGTCGTCGCGGTCGCGTCGGTCACCAGCAGCTCGGCGCGATCCAGCTTCTCGAACTTCGGCACGCTGATCGACGTCTCGGCGCCGGGCTCGGCCATCCTCTCGACGCTGAACTCGGGCACGAGGGGTCCGGGCGCTGAGACCTATGCCAGCTACAGCGGCACCTCGATGGCCACCCCGCACGTTGCCGGCGTGGTCGCGCTGATGCAGAGCCGCCGCATCGCCCAGGGCCGCGCCCTGATGACGCCGGCGGAAGTGGAGTCGACCCTGAAGAGCACGGCCTACGCGCTCGCGGGTGCCTGCACCGGTGGCTGCGGCGCGGGCATCGTCAACGCCCGCGCGGCGGTCGACTCGGCCGGCGGTGGCGTGACCCCGCCGCCGCCGCCGCCGCCCTCGAGGCAGACCTACGCCAACGAGACCGACTTCGCCATCCGCGACAACACCACGATCAATTCGCCGATCTCGGTGTCCGGTCGCAGCGGCGCTGCCCCGGCGGACGCTTCGGTGACGGTGGACATCGCCCACACCTACCGCGGCGACCTGCTGGTGCAGCTGGTCGCGCCGGACGGCTCGCTCTACACGATCTCGAACCGCGCCGGCGGCAGCGCCGACAACCTGATCGGGACGTTCACGATCAACGTGTCGTCCGAGCAGCTCAACGGCACGTGGAACCTGCGCGTCAATGACAACGCGGCCGGCGACACCGGCACGCTGCGCCGCTGGACGATCAACTTCTGATCGTCCCCCGGGGCCGGGCTTCGGCCCGGTCCCCGCCGCCTGTCGCCCAGAACGAAAAACCCGCCTCGCGAGAGGCGGGTTTCTTCATGCGGCGCGGGAGGCTCGGAGGACGCGATGCGGGCCTTCCGCGTCAGCCGAGGGGCTCGAAGCGGTTCGCGGTGACGTTCTTCCGCACCTTCGCCGGGTCCCAGACCCGGCCGTTCATGGCGATGTACGCCCCGGGCGGCAGGGACTGCACGGCGCCAACGGCACAGCCGATGTTGAACTCGGCATCGGAGCCCCGGAAGCGCGCGGGGTTCAGTGCGCCCGTCAGCACCACGGTCTTGCCCGGCAGGTCGCCGAGTACTTTGGCCGTCTCGACCATCGTGTCGGTGCCGTGGGTCACCAGTACGTGGCGATGCGGCTGGGCCGCGATCAGCGTGCGCACCAGCTGGCGGTCCTCGGCGGTGACGTGCAGGCTGTCCTTGCGCAGGGCCGGGATCACGGTGAAGCGGAAGGCCACGCCGAGTTCGCGCAGGATGTTGCCGATCTGGGGTTCGCCGACCTGGTAGTCCGACTTGTCGTCGAAGTACACCTTGTCGATCGTGCCGCCGGTCGAAACGACGAGCAGTTCGTCCATCGGGGATGTCTCGGGGGATCGGGGGCTGGCAGTTTATCGTTCGGCGCCGTCGGGCGCCGGCTGGGCGGCGTTCCGTGCGGCGATCCGGGCCTTCAATCCGGCCCAGCTGGACGCCACGACCAGCAGCACCGCGAGGATGGCCTCGGCCAGCGCGAGAGCGCGGACGTCCGGGCTGGCCCATGCCTCCATGACGCCATGGCTGAAGTAGAACAGGGCGGCAAGGCCCGCCCAGAAACCAGCGCTCGGCCGCCGCCGCAGCAGCAGGACGACGACCGGCAGCAGCGGAAGGCTCATCGCGGCGGCGGCGAAGCCCGGAGGCACCACCGTCGGTGGAGCCAGCCAGAGGTACCAGACTGGCTGCAGCCCGAGCAGGGCGCCGACGAGCAGGGCGATCACCGGACGCATCACGGCGCCGCTCCGGCATCGAGTCGGCGGGCCACGTCGGCGAGCCGCCGGCCGAGGGCTTGGGCCAGCGCTTTCTCCTCATCGCTCAGGCGATGGTCGTCCTGCGGGCCGGCGACATGGCTCGCGCCATACGGGGTTCCGCCGGTCCGGGTCGAACCGAGGGCGGATTCGCTGAAGGGCAGGCCCACGATCAGGCAACCATGGTGGAGCAGGGGGAGATGCATCGAGAGCAGCGTAGACTCCTGGCCGCCATGCATCGAGGCGGTCGACGTGAAAACGGCGGCGGGTTTGCCCACCAGTGTCCCGGACGCCCAGTCCGCGCCCGTGGTGTCGAGGAAATGCTTGAGCGGCGCCGCCATGTTGCCGAAACGGGTCGGGCTGCCCAAGGCGAGGCCGACGCATTCGGCGAGGTCGGCGCGCGTCACGTAGGGAGCCCCATCCTCCGGCACCGGCGGCTGCGCCTCCTGCGTGACGGGGGCGACCGGCGGCACCGTGCGAAGCCGCGCCTGCATGCCAGGCACCGACTCGACCCCCCGGGCGATCTGGCGGGCGAGCGCGGCCACGGACCCGCCGCGGCTGTAGTAGAGGACGAGGACGTCGGGCATCGGGGGTGCAGTTGGAAATTCGGAGTGGCGCAGGCTACCGGATCGGGCGTGAGCCGGGCATGGCGGCCTCGCCGCGCTACCCTTGCCGGATGGCCCTCCCCGACCTGCTCCGGCGCTGGTCCGCGCGCATCGACCTCGATCGCGCCTCGACCTTCACCCGCTATTTGCTGCGCCGCTTCATCGACGACCGCTGCTTCGAGTCGGCCGGCGCGCTGTCCTACACCACGGTCTTCGCGCTGGTGCCGGCCTCGGCGGTGGTGTTCGCCGTCCTATCGGCCTTCCCGGTGTTCGATGCGTGGACGCAGCGCCTGCTCGACCTTGTGTTCGCCAGTTTCGTGCCGGACGCGGCGCAGGCGGTGGCCGGGACCCTGCACGGCCTCGCCGGCAGTGCCCGGCAGTTGAGTCCCGCGGGTGTCGCGGCGCTGCTGGCCTCGGTCCTGCTGACCATGCTCGCGATCGAGCAGACCTTCGACCGGATCTGGCGGGTGCCGCAGCCCCGGCCCACCCTGTGGCGGCTGGTCGTCTACTGGACCCTGCTGACCCTCGGGGCGCTGGCCGCGGCCGCCAGCCTGGCCGCCAGCGCGTGGCTGTTCGGCCCGGTCGCGACGGCCGGGGGGCTTGCCTGGATGCCGGCCCTGATGGCGCTGGCCGTGTTCACCTTGGCCTATCGCCTGATCCCGAACCGCCCGGTGCCGATGCGCTTCGCCCTCGCCGGCGGCGTCCTCGCCACGGTCCTGTTCGAGGCGGCGAAGGCCGGCTTCGCCGCCTACCTGCGGAACACCAGCCTTGAGCAACTCTACGGTGCGCTCGCCGTGATCCCGATCTTCCTGTTGTGGGTCTGGCTCAGCTGGCTGGTGGTGCTGCTCGGCGCGTCGCTGGCGGCCTCGCTGTCCGCGTTCCGCTACCAGCCGCCGGACCAGCGCCTGCCGCCCGGGGTCGAGCTCTATGCCTGCCTGCGCCTGCTCGTGAGGCTGGAGCAGAGCCGGCGCCATGGCCGGGGCGTCGACGCCCAAGCCCTGCGCGTGCTCGAGCCCGCCCTGACCGACGACCTCTGCCAGCGGCTCCTGTCGGGGCTCGCCGCGATGGACATCGCCCGTCGGGGCGAAGACGGCGCGTGGTGGCCGGTGCGCGACCTCGGTCGCGTGCGCCTGGCCGAGCTGCATGAACGACTCGGCCTGCGGGTCCCCGCCACGGACGCGGCACTGCCCGGCGCGGACGACGCCGTCGGTCGCGCCGCGCTGGCGGCGATCCGTCACCTGCGACGGCCCCTCGACGCCGCGCTCAGGCATCCTGTGTCGGATTTCCTCGATGGCCTCCCGGACGACCCCTGATGTCCCGATTCCTCCTGCCCGCCACCGTCGTCCTCCTGCTGGCCGCCTGCCAGCCCCCGGCGGATGCCCCGCCGTCGCCAGCCGGTCCTGAGCCTCCCGCTGCCGCGGCGCCGGCCGACGTGCCCGCCGCTCCCGCGGCGACCGCACCGGCGGCGCTCACCGTCGCCGCGAAGCCCGAACGCCCGGCCCTCGCCGTCGAAACGGTCGACCACGGCCCGTTCGATCTCGCCGCCCAGCGCGGCCAATGGGTCGTCGTGAACTTCTGGGCGACCTGGTGCGCGCCCTGCCTCAAGGAGATCCCGGACCTCAACGCGCTCGACGAGGGCCGCGACGACGTCACCGTGGTCGGCCTCG
>JAJTHD010000078.1 GCA_021297925.1 Lysobacteraceae bacterium | reverse complement strand
GTGGGGGCCGACGAGGCCCACCTGCTCAACCTGTGCATCGACCCGGTCCAGCAGGGGCGCGGTCTGGGGCGACGGCTGCTGCGGCGGATGATCGACCTCGCGCGCTGGCACATGGCGGACCGGGTGTTCCTCGAGGTCCGGCCATCGAACCCCACCGCCATTGCGCTCTACCGCAGCGAGGGGTTCAACGAAATCGGGACGCGCCCCCGCTACTACCCGGCGAAGGACGGGCGCGAGGACGCCATCGTGATGGCGATGGAGTTGCTGCCGCCGGAGCGCTAGGGCGGCGAACCTGCCTTCGGCGCGGGGTATCCGCTTTCCGCTCGATCGCCCATCCCTGGGCTTACTCGCGGCGCTCGCCATCCGTGGCTCGCTGCCGCGGACAACCCCCCGCCGGGCGCGGTTCGCCGGTTCTCGCGCTGGTCGTGGCGGCCCGCGCGGCAGGCGCGCCCTTACCAGACCTGCGTGGCGACGGCGGCGAAGTGGAGCCCGCTGCCGGCCAGCACGAAGCCGTGCCAGATGGTGTGGGTGTAGCGGATGCGCCGGCTCAGGTAGAACAGCGTCCCCAGCGTGTAGGCGAGGCCGCCGGAGAAGATCCAGACCAGTGCCCATGTGCTGAGCTGCTCGGTCATCGGCTTGATCGCGACGACCGCCAGCCAGCCCATCGCGACGTAGATCAGCGTGGAGAGCGTCTTGAAGCGCCCTCGGGTGAGCAGCTTGAACACCACGCCGCCCACCGCCAGCGTCCAGATCGCCCCGAACAACCACCAGCCGCCGTGCTCGCGCAAACCGACCAGCGCGATCGGCGTGTACGTGCCGGCGATCAGCAGGTAGATGGCGCAGTGGTCGAGCACCTTCAGCCGCGCTTTCAGCGCCGTCTTGAAAG
This sequence comes from Lysobacteraceae bacterium, assembly GCA_021297925.1. Taxonomy (GTDB): domain Bacteria; phylum Pseudomonadota; class Gammaproteobacteria; order Xanthomonadales; family Xanthomonadaceae; genus Silanimonas. The sequence goes on along the minus strand of JAJTHD010000078.1, from coordinate 1,914 downwards.
GCGCTGCGTGGTAGAAGGCGGAGGCCGTGTAAAGAAGGATCAGCGTGACGCTGAAGACGATCGCGCTGGCGAGCTGCCAGCCGTCGCCCCACAGCGCCGCCAGCGTGATCAGCACGATGCCGCCGATCGCGCCGAGTACGGCGCCGGCGCCGTGCGTGATGGCGCTCCAGCGCTCATCCCGGAGCGCGTGGGCCAGGCCGTGGAGGCTGAGGTCGGTCATGGCGCGCACCCTGCCTGAAACGGATGGAGCCTGCCAGTGCGAAACGCAGGCTTCGGACACCGGCGTTCAGCCCGGTGCCCGACGATCCTCAGAGCCGCCCCCGGTTGGACTTCAGCCCGTCCAGCATCGTCGTCCACTCGGCGAGGCGCTTGCGCTCCTGCGCCACCACGGCCTCAGGCGCATTGGCCACGAAGGTCTCCGAGCCGAGCTTCCCGTGGCACTTCGCGATCTCGCCTTCGACGCGCTTGATCTCCTTGTCGAGGCGGGCGCGCTCGGCGTCCAGATCCACGAGGCCGGCCAGCGGCACCAGCAGCGTGAGCTCGCCCAGCACCGCGGCGGCGGCGGCCGGCGGTTCGCCGTGCACCCAGTCGATCGACTCGAGCTTGGCGAGGAACTTCAGGCCGCCGGCATGGCGTTCGATCTGCGCGGCATCGCCCTTGCCCGCGAGCAGCAGGGGCACGGCCTTGCCCGGCGGCACGCCGAGCTGGCTGCGCACCGAGCGCAGCGCGGTGATGGCGGCCTTGAGCCACTCGATGTCGGCGGCCGCGCGGGCGTCGGTGAGCGACGCGTCGAACTGCGGGTAGGCCTGTACGCTGATCGAATCGCCGCCCAGGCCGAGCTTCGGCGCGACGTGCGACCAGATCTCCTCGGTGACGAAGGGGATCAGCGGGTGCAGCACGCGCAGGCTCTGTTCGATCACGTAGAGCAGGGTGTGGCGGGTCGAGGCGATCGCGGCCGCGTCACCGCCCTGCAGGGCCGGCTTGGACAGTTCCAGGAACCAGTCGCAGACCTCGTTCCAGACGAACTCGTACATGGCCTGCGAGGCCAGGTCGAAGCGATAGGCCGCGAACTGGGCTTCGACGTCCTTCAGCAGTTGCTGCAGGCGGTCGAGGATCCAACGCTCGGCGTCGGTCGTCGGCGTGGGCGTGCCCGAGGCGCTGAACCCTTCCGTGTTCATCAGTACGAAACGCGCCGCGTTCCAGAGCTTGTTGCAGAAGTTCTTGTAACCCTCGCAGCGCGCGAGGTCGAACTTGATGTCGCGGCCGTGCGTGGCCAGCGAGGCGAAGGTGAAGCGAAGGGCATCGGCACCGAAGGCCGGGATGCCTTCCGGGAACTCCTTGCGCGTGGCCTTCTCGATCTTCGGCGCGTCGGTGGGCTTCATCAGGCCGCTGGTGCGCTTGGCGACCAGCGCTTCGATGCTGATGCCGTCGATGAGATCGATGGGATCGAGCACGTTGCCCTTCGACTTCGACATCTTCTGGCCGTCCTTGTCGCGGACGAGGCCGGTGATGTAGACGTCCTTGAACGGCACCTCGCCGGTGAAGTGCTCGGTCATCATGATCATCCGGGCGACCCAGAAGAAGATGATGTCGAAGCCGGTGACCAGCACCGACGACGGCAGGTAGCGGTCGAAGCCGCGCTCGGCCATGGCCTCGGCATTGGGCCAGCCCATCGTCGAGTGCGGCCAGATCGCCGAACTGAACCAGGTCTCCAGCACGTCGCTGTCCTGGCGCAGCGAGACATGGGCGCCGAGGCCGTGCGTGGCGCGCACCTCGGCCTCGTTGCGGCCGACGTAGAGCTTGCCGGCCTCGTCGTACCACGCCGGGATGCGGTGGCCCCACCAGAGCTGGCGGCTGATGCACCAGTCCTGGATGTTCTCCAGCCAGTGCCGGTAGGTGTTGATCCAGTTCTCC
>JAJTHD010000288.1 GCA_021297925.1 Lysobacteraceae bacterium | reverse complement strand
GTTCGCCCCGAGCGGGCGGGCGGTGGGGCTGGTCGAGGGCCGAGACGGCGTAGTGCACCCGCAGCGGCTGTTCCGCTGGGCCGCGGCCTCCTGAGCCTCGCACCGCGGGCGGATCGCCCCGGTGAGGCTTGAGCCTGAACGCGATTCGGGCGCTGCTGTGAAAACCTTGTTCAGAAGCCCGGCCGGGCTTACAATCCGCGCGCCTCATTCGAGGCATCCCCATGAAACCGGCGAAGACCGCGGTGCGTCCACGAGTGACGTTCCTGCGCCTTCCGCATCACGAGAACGTCCATGAGCATCGATTCCAACCAGATCATTTCCCAGTTCGCGCGCGGCGCCAACGACACCGGCTCGCCGGAAGTCCAGGTCGCCCTGCTGTCGGCCCGCATCGAGCAGCTGACGGAACACTTCAAGGCCCACAAGCAGGACCACCACAGCCGTCGTGGCCTGCTCAAGATGGTGAACACCCGCCGTCGCCTGCTGGCCTACCTGAAGGACAAGGACGTTGAGCGCTACAAGACGCTCATCGAGCGCCTCGGCCTCCGTCGTTAAGTGATACCCCGCGCGGCGCAGAAATGCGCCGCGCTGCTTTTCGGGGTTTGAAAACCCCACGCCGCGGCAACGCGGCAACCGAGCCAGGGGGCAGGGGCCCCCGGCCGGACTGAAACGAAAGACAACCAGAGAGCAGAACGTGGCGAAATATTCGAAGACCTTCCAGTACGGCCAGCACGAAGTGACGCTGGAAACGGGCGAGATCGCCCGCCAGGCCGGTGGCGCCGTCCTCGTCAAGATGGCGGACACCGTCGTCCTCGTGACCGTCGTCGGCAACAAGAACGTCCGTGAAGGCATGGACTTCTTCCCGCTGACCGTCGACTACCAGGAGAAGTTCTACGCCGGTGGCCGCATCCCGGGTGGCTTCTTCAAGCGCGAAGGCCGCCAGACCGAGCGCGAGACGCTGACCTCGCGCCTGATCGACCGTCCGATCCGCCCGCTGTTCCCGGAAGGCTTCCGCCACGAAGTGCAGGTCATCGCGACCGTCGTCTCGCTGAACCCGGAAGTCGAGGGTGACATCCCGGCGATGATCGGCGCCTCGGCCGCGCTGGCCCTGTCGGGCATCCCCTTCTCGGGCCCGATCGGCGCCGCCAAGGTCGGTTACGCCAACGGCCAGTACATCCTCAACCCGACGACCACCCAGCTGAAGACCTCGGAGCTCGAACTCGTCGTCGCCGGCACCACGAACGCGGTGCTGATGGTGGAGTCGGAAGCCAAGCTGCTCTCGGAAGAGGTGATGCTCGGCGCGGTGACGTTCGGCCACAACGCCGGCCGCACGGTCATCAACGCCATCAACGAGCTGGTCGCCGCCGCCGGCAAGAAGGATTGGGGCACCTGGACCGCCCCGGCCCGCAACGAGGCCCTGGTGGCCGCGCTCAAGGCCGCCGTCGGCTCGCGCCTCGCCGAGGCCTTCAAGGTGACGGACAAGCTGCAGCGCCGCGACGCCATCGGCGCCCTGAAGAAGGACGTCATGGCCGCCCTCGCGCCGCAGATCGAGGCCCACGGCTGGTCGGCCGCCGAGGCCTCGAAGGAGTTCGGCGAGCTCGAGTACCAGACCATGCGCGAGTCCGTGCTGACCACCAAGGTCCGCATCGACGGTCGTGCGCTCGACACCGTGCGCCCGATCACCTGCAAGGTCGGCGTGCTGCCGCGCGTCCACGGCTCGGCGCTTTTCACCCGCGGCGAGACGCAGGCCCTCGTGGTCGCCACCCTCGGCACCGCGCGCGACGGCCAGATCATCGACGCTGCCGAAGGCGAGTCGAAGGAACACTTCCTGTTCCACTACAACTTCCCGCCGTACTCGGTCGGCGAAGCCGGCCGAATGATGGGCCCGAAGCGCCGCGAGATCGGCCACGGCCGCCTCGCCAAGCGCGGCGTGCTGGCCGTCATGCCGGCCATGGAGAGCTTCCCGTACACGATCCGCGCCGTCTCGGAGATCACCGAGTCGAACGGTTCTTCGTCGATGGCCTCGGTCTGCGGTTCCTCGCTCGCCATGATGGACGCGGGCATCCCGCTGAAGGCCCCGGTGGCCGGCATCGCGATGGGCCTGGTCAAGGAAGGCGACCGCTTCGTCGTCCTGTCCGACATCCTCGGTGACGAGGACCACCTCGGCGACATGGACTTCAAGGTCGCGGGTTCGAAGGACGGCATCTCCGCCCTCCAGATGGACATCAAGATCGAAGGCATCACCGAGGAGATCATGAAGATCGCCCTCACGCAGGCGAAGGCCGGCCGCCTGCACATCCTCGGCGAGATGGCGAAGGCCCTCGAAGCCCCGCGCGCCGAACTGTCGGAGTACGCCCCGCGCCTGCTGACGATGAAGATCCACCCGGACAAGATCCGCGAAGTGATCGGCAAGGGTGGCTCGACCATCCAGGCCATCACCAAGGAGACCGGCACGCAGATCGACATCCAGGACGACGGCACCATCATCATCGCCGCGGGCACCGCCGCCGCCGCCCAGGCCGCGAAGGCGCCCATCGAGCAGATCACGTCGGACGTCGAGCCGGGCCGGATCTACGAGGGCAAGGTCGCAAAGATCATGGACTTCGGTGCGTTCGTCACGATCGCCCCGGGCAAGGACGGTCTCGTCCACGTGTCGCAGATCTCCAACGAGCGCGTCGAGAAGGTTTCGGACAAGCTCAAGGAAGGCGACGTGGTGCAGGTCAAGGTGCTCGAGGTCGACAAGCAGGGCCGCATCCGCCTGTCGATGAAGGCCGTGTCCGAGGGCGAGGGGCTCTGAGCCTTCCGTCCATTGCCGAGGGCTGGAGAAGAAACCCGCCGGAAGGCGGGTTTCTTCGTTCCGGGGATCAGGCGGCCGTCGTCGCCGTGATGTCGACGCGGTTCCGCCCGCCGGCCTTGGCGAGGTAGAGCTGGCGATCCGAGTCGTTGAGGGCGGCATGCAGGGCGACGACCTCGCCCGCCGGGATGAGCCGCACGCCGATGCTCGTCGTCAGCCCGAAGCGACGGTCGTCCGGGAGTTCGACGTCGATGGCCGCGATCCGCTCACGCAGGGCCTCGAAGTAGGCGCGTGACGCATCGGTGTCGAGACCGCCGGCCAGGACCACGAACTCCTCGCCACCGAATCGGGCGCAGATGTCCTCTTGGCGCATGTGCGACTGCAGGACGCGCGCGACGGCCTTGAGCGCGAGGTCGCCGCCGTCATGGCCCCAAGTGTCGTTGATCTTCTTGAAGTGGTCGATGTCGAGCGTCGCGACCGCCGCTTGCCGGCCGGCCTGTCGATAGCCCTCGAGTCGGCGCTCGGCCAGCTCGAAGAAATGCCGGCGGTTCGAGAGGCCGGTCAGGAAGTCCTTCGTGGCGAGGTCCTGCAGCGTGCCGATCAGGTCGAGGTTGTCGATGTTCTGGGACACGCGGCAGAAGAACTCCTCGCGCGAGAAGGGCTTGTGCAGGAAATCGTTCGCGCCGTTCTTGAGGAACCGGGCCACGAGTTCCGGCTTGTTCGCGCCGGAGACGCCGATGATCGCCAGCCGGTCGCGCGGGTAGCGCTCGCGCAGCTTCGCCGACAGCTCGACGCCGGTCATGCCGGGCATTTCGTGGTCGGTGATGACGAGACGGATGCCATGGTCCTGCTCGACCGCGCGGAGGCCATGTTCGCCGCTGGTGGCCAGCAGCACGCGGAAGCCATAGGAGGACAGCAGTTCGGCCGCCATCAACCGTGCGGAAGGCGAGTCGTCGACGACGAGGGCGGCGATCCGGCGATTGCGGTCGAGGCGCTGCGCCAGCCACGCCAAGTAGTCGAGGTGGCCGGGAGCGCTCTTGATGACGTAGTCGATGACGCTGCGTCCGAGGATGCGCTCGCGCAGGGCTTCGTCGTAGGTGCTGGAGACCACGACCACCGGCAGGCCGGTCTGGGCGAGGCGCTCGATGATCGCGTCCTGCGTCGCGTCCGGCAGCACCAGCCCGCTGAGGACGAGGAAGATGTCGGGGTTGGACGCCAGCGCCGCGTCGGCCTCGGCGAGGGTGCGCGCGAGCGCCACGGGCAGCCCGAGCCGCTGCTCCATCGCCTCGGCCAGCATGCTGGCGTAGCTTCGGGAGTTTTCGAGGATGAGGACGCGTTGTGGCAGCGGGGCGGACATGGACGGAATCAAGGGGGCGTACCTCTGTGAGGATCGCGCTTCGCCCGTCAGGGGGCAAGCCGGAATGCGTCAAGGACGGTCACGGCGCCGGGCGCAGCCACTCCAGGCGATGGGTTGCGTGGCGCTCGCCGAGCAGCTGGGCGAGCACGGGCAGGGCCGGGGCGAGGGCCGCGTCCAGCCCGAATGGCGGATGGAACAGCAGCATGCCGCTGCCATTGAGGCGCAGCGGCGAGTCGTCGGGGCGGACCAGCAGCTCGGCGCACAGAAGGCCCTTCGGCGCGAGCGGCAGGGCCTCGCGGAACACGCCGTGCAGCGTGCGGCGCTGCTTGATCGGGTACCAGACGGCGATCCCGCCCGTCGGCCACCGCGCCAAGGCCGTACGCACGGCGTCGAGCACCTTGGGGTACTCCGCCTCCTGCGCTTCGTAAGGCGGATCGATGAGGACGAGGCCCCGTTTCTCGGCGGGCGGCAGCAGTGCCCGTACCGCCTCGTAGCCGTCCCGCTGATGCACGGCGGCCCGCCGATCATGGCCGAGGGCACGGCGCAGGGCCTCGGCCTCCTCGGGCTGCAGTTCGCAGGCGGCCACCCGGTCCTGTGGGCGCAGGGCGTCCAGGGCGAGGCGGGGCGAGCCCGGGTACTGCCGCAGACGACCGTCGGGGTTGACCGCGGCGACGGCCTTGCACAGGTCTTGGAGCAGGGTCGGCAGGCCATGCTGGCCCCAAAGCCGGGCGATGCCGCCGGCGGCTTCGCCGGTCGGGCCGGCGCCGTCGTCCCCCAGGCCATAAAGCCCTCGCCCTCCGTGCGTGTCGAGCACGAAGCAGGCGGCGTTCTTCCGCCGGAGGGCCTGCAGCCAGGCGAGCAGGGTGGCGTGCTTGAGCACGTCGGCGTGGTTGCCGGCGTGGAACGCGTGGC
>JAJTHD010000075.1 GCA_021297925.1 Lysobacteraceae bacterium | reverse complement strand
TGTACGCCGCGAGCAAGAAGGCCAACGAGCTGATGGCACACACCTACAGCCACCTGTTCGGGCTGCCGACCACCGGCCTTCGCTTCTTCACGGTCTACGGCCCTTGGGGCCGGCCGGACATGGCGCTGTTCCTGTTCACGAGGAAGATCCTCGCCGGCGAACCGATCGACGTGTTCAACCACGGCAACCACAGCCGCGACTTCACGTACATCGACGACATCGTCGAGGGCGTCGTCCGCACGCTGGACCGCATGCCGGGGCCCGACCCGGCCTTCGACCCGATGCACCCCACGCCCGCCAGCAGCGCGGCGCCCTGGCGCGTGTACAACATCGGCAACCACACGCCGGTGAAGCTGTCGCGCTACATCGAACTCATCGAGGAGGCCACCGGACGGAAGGCGGACAAACGCCTGTTGCCGATGCAGCCGGGAGACGTGCCCGACACCGAGGCGGACGTCGGCGCCCTGATGCGGGACACCGGCTACTCCCCCGGAACGCCGGTCGAGGTCGGCATCCGGCGCTTCGTCGAGTGGTACCGGGCCTTCTACGGCGCCTGATCGGCGAGGGGAGGCGGGGCCGGCCCGGCGGCGATTTCGACAAGTGCTTGATTCGACGTGGAAGATGTCCCATAATCGCGCGCTTCCCGTTCAACCCCTTCCGTCCACAGGTGCCACATGAAAGTCCTTTCGTCCCTGAAGTCCGCGAAGACCCGTCACCGCGACTGCAAGGTCGTGCGCCGCCGTGGCAAGGTCTTCGTGATCTGCAAGTCGAACCCGCGCTTCAAGGCCCGCCAGCGCTGAACCGCGCCCGGCCCTGATGCCCGACGACGCCGGCCCCGTGCCGGCGTTGTTGTTTACGGCCGCCGCGATGCCACAATCGGCGACGCCCCCGACCACGGACCCGGAGACCCGCCATGCTGCGTTCCGCCCTGCTTGCCATTGTCCTGACCCTCGCCGCCGGCCCGGCCCATGCCGACCGCCTGCTGATCGAACGGGCGCAGGCCAGCGAATCGGCCAACCTGCCCGCCCGCGGCCAGACGATGGCCCAGATCGAAGCGAGATACGGCGCGCCGTCGCGCAAGCTCGCCCCGGCAGGCGGCCAGAGCGCGGCGTGGCCGGTGATCCATCGCTGGGAGTACCCGACCTTCACCGTTTACTTCGAGCGCGACCGCGTGGTGGACGCCGTGCTGAACAAGGCCGCTCCCAACGAGATCGGCCCGGCGCCGGCGAACCGCGGCTGACCGCCGAGGTGACCGGCAGGGCGCGGCCTTCGGGCCGCGCCTTTTTCATGCCCGCGCGCGACAATGCGCGCCCTGTTTCAAGTCCGAGACCCCCCATGAGCCTCCGTTTCCCCGCCGAATGGGAACCACAGGACGCCGTCCTGATCGCCTGGCCGCACGCCGGCACCGACTGGGCCGAGCGCCTCGCCGAGGTCGAGACCACCTACGTGGCGCTCGGTGTCGCGGTGATGCGCTTCCAGCGCTTGGTCATCGTCGTGGCCGATGCCGCGCTCGAAATCCACGCCCGCGCTTTGCTGGCCGACGGCGGCGCAGACCTCACACGCGTGCGCTTCGTGCACGCCGCCTATGACGACACCTGGCTGCGCGATTCCGGCCCTGTCACGCTGATCGACGCGGCCCTCCGCGACGGCGCGGGCTTCCGCCTGCTCGATTTCCGCTTCACCGGCTGGGGCGGCAAGTACGGTGCCGCGCAGGACGATGCACTGATCGCGCAGCTCGTGGCCGCGGGCCTGTTCAAGGACGCCAAGCACCAGCGCATTGATTTCGCGCTCGAGGGCGGCGGCATCGAGACCGACGGCGACGGCACCCTGCTCACCACGTGGCACTGCCTGCACGAGCGCCATCCGGGGCTCACGCGCCAGGAGATTTCCTGGCAGCTGGAGAACGCCCTGCAGCAGCAGCGCGTGCTGTGGCTTGACCACGGCGCGCTCGAAGGCGACGACACCGACGCCCACATCGACACCCTCGCCCGTTTCGCCGCGCGCGACAGCATCACCTTCCAGGACTGCGACGACCCGGCCGATTCGCACTACGCCGGCCTGAAGGCCATGGGTGCCGAGCTGGCCGCGCTGCGCACGACGGACAACAAGCCGTATCGCCTGTACCCGCTGCCCTGGGCGCGGCCGATCATCGACGAGGGGCGCCGCCTCGCCGCCTCGTATGCGAACTTTCTGATCGTCAACGGCGCGGTGCTGATGCCCGCCTACGGCGACAAGATGGACGCCGCCGCCGCCGTGATGCTCGGCAACGCCTTCCCGAACCACGCCATCGTGCCCGTGCCCTGCCGGCCGCTGATCTGGCAGAACGGCAGCCTGCACTGCATCACCATGCAGCTGCCCGCCGGCCTGCTGGCCTGAGCGCCGCACGCGACACCCACCGAGTGACCCCATGAGCCGCCTCCTGAAAGTCGCCCTCGTCCAAGAGCTCAACCAGGGCGACGCCGAACCGAATCTCGCGCGCATCGAACAGCGCGTGGCCGAAGCCGCGGCCGGCGGCGCGAAGCTGGTGTTGCTGCAGGAGCTGCACAACGGCCCCTACTTCTGCCAGCACCAGAGCGTCGACGAGTTCGACCGCGCCGAGCCCATCCCGGGCCCCAGCACTGAGCGCCTCTCGCGGCTCGCGAAGCAGCACGGTGTCGTGCTGGTCGCCTCGCTGTTCGAGCGTCGCGCGCCCGGGCTCGCGCACAACACCGCGGTGGTGTTCGATGCCGATGGGAGCTTCCGCGGGAAGTACCGGAAGATGCACATCCCCGACGATCCGGGCTTCAACGAGAAGTTCTACTTC
>JAJTHD010000128.1 GCA_021297925.1 Lysobacteraceae bacterium | reverse complement strand
GCAATCCTCCCGGGCAGACGGTGAGCGGCTTGCTCCCGCAAGGGCGGCGTCCCCGCGCCGGCGTGAGGCGGCGGCCCATTCGTCGGACCAGGCGTCGGCGATGGTTGCATCGGCGGGGGACAGGCCCAGATCCGTCGTGCTTGGCACCGGGCCATCGACATGCAGCAACGTGAAGGCAAGCAACGCTGCCGCTCGGCGTCGCGGGTCGGGCGTCTCCACGAGGTCGATGAACGGGCCGGTCGAGGGGCTGAGCTCCGCCCTGAGCAGGGCGAGGTCGCCACGGGCGAGGCCCGCCTGCCGGTAGGCAGCGGCTTCGCGGCGCCAGTGCTGGAACTCGTTGCTGCGCACCCAGGCGAATCCGGGGCCTGACCCGGGCGTTTGCGCTGCCGCCATGCCGATGTAGGCGATGAACGGGCCGCCCTGTACCCAAGCTGCGAGAGCCGCAGGGTGTCCCGCCTGCGCCGCTTGCCGGAACCATCCCAGCAAGGCCTCCGGGGTCGGATCCGGCAGGCCTTGGCACGCCCGCCGGCTCGCCACATGGCGTTCGTAGGCCGTGCTGCGCTCCGCGAGCTCGGCATCGATGGCCCGTTCCAGATAGCGCCGCAGTTCGGGCGGCACGGACTCGAGCACCGCGCGCCGCTGGCCCAGCATCGTCTGGCTGCTGTCCTGCTCATGGGCGAAGTCGTCGGGCCCGAGTTCGACGTCCGGTCCGATGCACTCGATCGCCGCGAACGCCAATCGGCAAGCGGCGCGGCCGTCGCCCGCGTCAGCGGCGGCGACCAGTGCAGGCCATTGCTCGATCCAAGAATGTTCCCTCGGTGGTAGGCCTTCGCTGTCGAGACGAGGCTCGGGCAACACGACCTTCGGCGTGGCTTCGGGCGACGGCGGCGGAGGCTGCGGCGTCGGCTCTGCCACCGCGGCCCGCGCAAGATCCTCCGCCGGCGCCGGCACCGGCACCGCCTCGTGTCGCATCGCCCACCAGCCCACGGCACCGACGACGCCGAGCACCAGCAGGATCGGGAGGGCCATTCGGGCGATGCGCATGGGGCGGGCGTCCTGCCGGGATTGGGGGGGCTTTCGGTGCGCGGGAGCGCAACGCGACCGTACCGGGCGATGCGAGGCGCTTCAACGGGGCGGGCCCCTCACGCGGCGCAGGCTAGACTCCGCTGGCTCCGCACACCCTCGAGGTCGCCATGCTCTACCGCCGTCTGGGCCGAACCGGCCTGCAGGTCTCCGCCCTCGGTTTCGGGGCGTGGGTCACTTTCGGTACGTCGCTCGGCCGCAGCGACGCCCGCCGCCTGATCACGCAGGCCTTCGACGCCGGCATCAACCTGTTCGACAACGCCGAGACCTACGCCAAGGGCGAGGCCGAGCGGATCATGGGCGACGTCCTCGCCGACATGCGTTTCCCGCGCGACGCCTATGCCGTCACCAGCAAGGTGTTCTTCGGCGCGGCGGCCGAACCGACGCCCATGCAGCGGGGGCTGTCGCGCAAGCACATCCGCGATGCCTGCGATGCCGCGCTGAAGCGCTTGCGCGTCGACTACCTCGACCTGTTCTTCTGCCACCGCCCTGATCCTGAGACGCCCGTCGACGAGACGGTCTGGGCGATGGACCAGCTCGTGCGCGCCGGCAAGGTGCTGTACTGGGGCACGTCCGAATGGTCGGCCGACGCGATCGCCGAAGCCGATCGCATCGCCAAGGCGCACCACCTCGTCGGCCCGAGCATGGAGCAGCCACAATACAGCCTGCTGCATCGCGATCGCGTCGAGCGCGAGTACGCGCCGCTGTACGCCTCGATCGGGCTCGGCACGACCACGTGGTCGCCGCTGGCCTCGGGACTGTTGACCGGCAAGTACGCCGCCGGCATCCCGGCTGATTCGCGCCTGGCGACGCCGGGCTACGAGTGGCTGCAGAAGAAGGTGCAGGGCGACGAGGGGGCCGCGACGCTGGGCCGCGTGCAGCGCTTCATCGCCGTGGCACAGGAGATCGGCGTCGAGCCCGCGCCGCTCGCGATCGCGTGGTGCCTCGCCAATCCGAACGTCTCAAGCGTGCTGCTGGGCGCGACGAAGCCCGAACAGCTCGCCCAGAACCTGCGGGCGCTCGACGTGCTGCCGCACCTCGATGCGGGCTTGAAGGGGCGGATCGAGGCCGCCGTCGGGTGAGGGCCGGGGGGCTGGAGGGGGCTTGACCAGATAATGGGAACCATTATCATTTGCTTCGCCATCCCCTCCGGAGCGCGCCATGCCCATCGTCGACCTTCCCCCGCTGCCGCCCAGCCCCGCCCGCCTCGCCGCCGTCGCGCGGCCGGCGGCCGGATCCCCGCCGCCGTCGCTCGACAGCCGGGCGCTTCTCGGCGGGGCGCGTGAGATCGAGATCGTCCACGGCGACAAGGTCTATCGCCTCCGCCACACCCGGAGCGACAAGCTGATCCTCGTGAAGTGATCCGCTGACCCTTCCTTGCCCCTGACCGTCTGCGACGGTCTCCGGTCGCCAGCCCCGGCCCCTCTCCGCCGGACGCCCGCTCCGCCGGTTCCCTCCCGAACCCTTGGAGTCTTCCATGCGTCCCCGCATCGTCGCGGTGGCGGTCGGCGTCGCGCTGTCCGCCGTCTTCTCGGCATCCTCCTCGACGGCCACCGTCGTCGCTTCGCCCGGCCCCGCGGCCGAGGCCGCGGTGCTCGACGCGGTGGTGGTCGTCGCCACCCGCAGCGAGGTGGCCCTCGCCACCGCGCCGGCCACCGTCGGCGTGGTGCCGCGCGCTGAGATCGAGCGGACGCAGGCCCAGGACCTGCGCGACCTCTTCCGCTACGAACCGTCGGTGGCCGTGACCGGGAGCTACGGGCGGTTCGGCCTCGGCGATGTCCGCATCCGCGGCCTCGGCGGCAACCGCGTGCAGCTCCAGGTGGACGGCGTGAACGTGGCGGACGCGTTCAGCATCGGCAGCTTCGCCAATGCCGATCGCGACGCCGTCGACGTGTCGATCCTGAAGCAGGCCGAAGTCCTGCGCGGCCCTGCCAGCGCGCTCTACGGCTCCGATGCCCTCGGCGGCACGGTTCGATTCGTCACCCTCGACCCGGACGACCTTCTCGACGGCGACAGGCGTTTCGCCGGCCGGGTGAGGGCGGGCGCGTCCAGCGTCGACGACAGCACCCGCCTCGGGCTGACGATGGCGGGCCGTGAGGGCGACTGGTCGTGGCTCATGCACGCGCAGGCCCGCGACGGCCATCAATCGGAGAACGCGGGTACGCGCGAGGCCCCGGATGCCACGCGCACCGCGGCGAACCCCAGCGACCAGCGGCAGCGGGCCTTGCTGGGCAAGCTGCTGTACGACCTCGGTGGTGGCGACCGGCTGCGGTTCACCCTCGATGCGGGGGAGACCTTGGCCACGACCGGCGTGCTCTCGGGCCGCGGCGACACCGTGGTGTTCGGGCAGCGCACGCGGGTGGCCTCGCTCGACGCCGATGACCGCAAGACCCGGGCCCGGATGTCCGTGGACGGCGTGCACGCGATCGGCCATGCGATGGCGGACACCCTGCGGTGGCAGATCCACCGGCAGGACAGCACGACGGAACAGCGAACGGTGGAGCAGCGCGCCTCGATCGTCGGCAACATGGCGGTGAACCCCACGCGCCGGGAGCGCCTGTTCGACCTCTCCCAGCGCGAGGACGGCCTCGACCTGGGCCTCGAGAAGGCGATCGGCGGGGTCGACCTGCTCTACGGCCTGCAGGTCACCGGAACGGACATCCAGCAGAAGCGCGACGGCCGGAGCATCAACCTCACCACGGGGGCGGTCAGCGGCACGATCTTCCCCGACGTCTTCCCGGTGCGCGATTTCCCGCTGAGCCGGACGCGCGAATGGGGCGTCTTCGTGCAGGCCGACGTGCCGTTGGCCGGCGGCGATCTGCGCCTCGTCTCCGCCCTCCGCTACGACGACTACCGGCTCGATCCACGTCTCGATCCGATCTTCGCCGGCGACAACCCGGGGTTCGTCCCGGTCGGCCTGGGGGCGCGCCGGTGGAGCCCGAAGCTCGGGCTGGTCCGGTCTGTCTCCACCGACGTGACCTTCTATGCGAACGCCGCCGCCGGCTTCCGCGCGCCGCCTTACGACGATGCCAACCTGGGCTTCACCAACGTGGCCTCCGGCTACGCGGCCTTGCCGAATCCCGACCTCAACCCCGAGACCAGTCGGGGCCTCGATGCCGGCCTGCGCGGCGACCACGGCGTCCTGCAATGGACCGCGACGCTCCATGCCACCCGCTACCGTGACTTCATCGAATCGCGCCGCAACGTCGGGATCGATCCTGCCACCGGCCTGCTGCTGTTCCAGTCGGTGAACCTGTCGCGCGTCGATACATGGGGTGCGGAGGCCAGCGCACGCGTCACGCTGGACGCCCTGGGCTGGCGAGGCGGCGTCCTTCGATTCGCCGCCAGCCGCACCCGCGGCGTGGACCGCACGGCCGATGCGTGGCTGGCGTCGGTCGATCCCCTGCGGGTCGTGGTCGGCGCGGGATGGCGCGGCGACGCCGGCGGCATCGAACTGATCGCCAGTGCCGCCGCACGCCCCGATGACGTCGCCAACCCCTCCGCGTTCGTTGCGCCGGGATACGCCCTGCTCGACCTCGTTGCCGACTGGGATCTGACGCCCTCGTGGCGCGTGGAGGCCGCGGTCTTCAACCTCGCCGATCGCCGCGTGTGGGACGCCGCCGACACCGCCGGCGTGCCGGCGTCCTCGACCGTGCTCGACCGCTTCACCCGGCCCGGGCGCAACGCCCGCGTCACCGTCACCGCGTCGTTCTGACGCCCGCCCCGATCGTTCCTCCCCTCATTCCGCAGGAGTCCCCATGCGTATCGCCCCTCGCCGAATCACGACCATCGTCCTCGCCCTGTCCGGCGCCGCCAGCGCCGCGACCGCCGCGCCACCGGCCGCGGACCGCGCCGCCATCCTCGCCATGCAGGGCGAGTACGCGGTCACCTTCCGCTTCGAGGAGACCGTGCCGCTGCAGGCCGGATACGTCGCCCGCGAGAGCAAGGACAGCGGCGCGCGCGAGGTCGTCATCCTCGTCGAGGACTCGCCCTCGAAGATCGTCCTGCAGCACCTCCTCGTCGCGCCCAACGGCCACGTGACCAAGCACTGGCGCCAGGACTGGACGTACGAGGCCGCGTCGCGCTTCGAGTTCGTCGCGGACCAGACGTGGCGGGTCCGTCCGCTGTCACCGGAGGAAACGGCGGGCCGGTGGACGCAGTGCGTCTTCGAGGTGTCCGATGCCCCGCGCTACTGCGGCACCGGCCGTTGGAACCACGCGTACGGCAACGCCACCTGGACCTCCGACCGCACCTGGCGCCCGCTGCCCCGGCGCGAGCACACCGTGCGATCGGACTACAACGCGCTGAACGTCGAGAACCGCCACACCATCACGCCGTTCGGATGGACACACGAGCAGGACAACACCAAGGTCGTCCGCGAGGGCGAGCGCACGGTCGCGACCCTGACCCGCGAGTTCGGCTTCAATGACTACCGCCGCACCACGGAAACGGACTTCGGCCCGGCCTACCGGTACTGGCAGGCCACCGCGCCGTTCTGGACCGAGGTGCGCGCGCGCTGGCAGGCGGCGCTTGACACCGGCGGCCTCGTGCTGGACACGAAGCTGGACGGCATGCCGGTGATCGTCGGCCTGTTCCGCCTGGCGTCGAAAGCCAAAAACGGCGACGCGGTCGAGGCGTCTGCCATCGACCGCGTCTTCGAGCGTCACGTCGAACCGCTCCCGGCGGCCGTCGCCGCGAGGACGCCGGCCACCGGGGGGCGTTGAGCCTCGGCTCAGATCGCCGGCGTCGTGCCGCCGGCCGGCGGTGGCGGCGTCGGCGGGGCGGGCGGTGCCGGCGGCGCCGCACCGGCCGGAGGCGCAGGGGGTGCCGGTGGCGGGTGCGGCAGGAAGTCGAGCGGGCGGCCCTCCGGCACGGTGATCACGATGTCCTGCGCCGCGCGGTTGCGCAGCACGCGCAGCGTCACCTTGTCGCCGGTGGGGCTTTGGTAAAGCGTCTTCATCACGTCGCGCGGCGTGTTGACTGCCTTGCCCTCGACGGCTTGGATGACGTCCCCTGACCGCAGGTTGGGTAACGCGTTGATCGACCGCATC
>JAJTHD010000241.1 GCA_021297925.1 Lysobacteraceae bacterium | reverse complement strand
TCCACGCCGGTGCCCTTGGGCAGGATGCCCAGCAGCGCGATCTTTCCGCCGTGGTACATGCAGTCGAGCATGTCGTTGAAGGCGCGCGGGTTGCCGCTCATCTCGAGGCCGACGTCGAAGCCCTCCATGTGGAGGTCCTTCATCACGTCCTTCACCGACTGCTTGGACACGTTGACCACGCGGGTGGCCCCCATGTCGGCGGCCAGCTTCAGGCGGTAGTCGTTGACGTCGGTGACGACGACGTTGCGCGCGCCGATGTGCTTGCAGATGCCGGCGGCGATGATGCCGATGGGGCCGGCGCCGGTGATCAGCACGTCCTCGCCGATGACGTCGAATTCCAGCGCGCAGTGCGCCGCGTTCCCGTAGGGGTCGAAGAACGCGGCCAGCTCCGACGGGATCTGGTCGGGAATCGGCCACAGGTTCGAGGCCGGCATCGCGATGTATTCGGCGAAGGCGCCGGCGCGGTTCACGCCGATGCCCACGGTGTGCGGGCACAGGTGCTGCTTGCCGGCGCGGCAATTGCGGCAGACGCCGCAGACGATGTGCCCTTCCGCCGAGACGCGGTCGCCGACCTTGTAGCCGGTGACGCCGTTGCCGAGCTCCACGATGCGGCCGACGAATTCATGGCCGATGACGAGGCCGGGCGTGATGGTGCGCTGGCTCCACTCGTCCCACTTGTAGATGTGCAGGTCGGTGCCGCAGATGGCGGTCTTCTCGAGCTTGATCAGCACCTCGTTGGGGCCGATCTGCGGGACCGGCACCTGTTCCATCCAGATGCCCTTCTCGGCGTGGCGCTTCACCAGCGCCTTCATCATCATGCCCATCGTCGCACTCCGCGGGGCCAGCCGCCCCGGACGGCGCGGAGTATAGCGGCCACTACGTCGGCGGGGTCTCGACGCCGGCCCGGGACGGCGGCCAGTCCCGGGCGGGGCGGTGCAGGTACCAGCCCTGGACCAGGCCGATCCCCTGGCCGCGGCAGAAGGCGAGGTCGTCGCCGGTCTCGACGCCCTCGGCGACCACGTCCCGGCCGAGCGAGCGCCCCAGCGCGGCGATCGCGGCCGCGATCGCCCGGCCGAAGGGATCTTCGGCGCGGACGAAGCTGCGGTCGATCTTCAGCCGATCGGCCCTGAGTTCCCGGAGGTGGACCAGCGACGAGTACCCGGTGCCGAGGTCGTCCAGCGCCACGCGGACGCCGATCTTCTGCAACTGCTCGACGACGGACGCGGCCAGGCCGAGGTCGCCCATCGCCGCCGACTCCGTGATCTCCACCTCGAGGCGGTCCGGCGGGACGCGGTAGCGCGTGAGCTGGGCCTTGACGACGCCGGGCAGGCCCGCGTCGAGCAGCGACGCCGAGGACAGGTTGATGCAGAGCGGGACCGGCGCCTCCCCGGCCGACTCGCGCGTCGCGAGGCAGTGACAGGCGCGGTCCAGCACCCAGCGGTCGATGTCCACCATCAGTCCGCCGCGCTCGGCGGCCGGGAGGAAACGGCCCGGCGCCAGCCGGCCCTCCGTCGGGTGGTTCCAGCGCAGCAGGGCTTCGACGCTGTCGAGTTGGCCGTCCCCGCTCCGGTAGATGCCCTGGAGGTCGAGCGCCAGCTGGTCTTCGCCGATCGCGCGGTACAGCGCGCCGACCAGCTGGACTTCCTCCGCGTCGGACGCGGCCTGCTCGGCCTCGAACCGCAGCATGCGGACGCCGGCGGATTCCGCCTTCTCCTGCGCGACGCAGGCCGAGGCCAGCAGGGTGCCGGGGGTCTCGCGGAGGTGGCGCACGGCGTAACCGAAGCTCAGGCTGACGGGGTGGTCCAGCCCGAGGACGGCCTGCTCGACGGCACGGCGACGCGACAGCACCTCGGCGTCGGCCAGGGTGCCGTCGGCGCTCAGGAATGCACCGAGGCGGTCGCTGTCGATGCGGCCGATGGCGACCAGGTGGAAGCCCCGGCCCGCGGCCATCGCCGTCGCCAGTTCGCGGAGCGCACGGGCGACCCACGGCGTGCCCAGGGTGCGCTCCAGCAGCGCGAAGCGCTGCAGCTTGACCACCATGACGGCGAGCGGGGCGTCGGCCCGCCCCTCTCCAGGCAACCCGCGCAGCAGGCCCGCGCGGTTCGGCATCTGCGTCTCCGCGTCGTAGTGCGCCATCCGGTCCGCTTCGAGGGTCCGCTGTTCGGCTTCGGCGGACGTCCGGTCGTGCAACCAGACCAGCAGGGCGATCGACAGCATCAGCAGTCCAACGAGGCCGCCCAGCTGCAGCCAAGCCAGTGTGCCCCCGAGGCCGGACCGCGACGGGACCCCCGTCGCGCTCGCGAAGTAGCCGACGTGGACCAGCGCCAGGACCGCGAAGGCCGCCACCACTAGCCACTGGCCGAGGGACCGCCCGCGGGCGTTCTGGTAGCGTGCGAGCAGGATGGCGATGGCCCCGTAGGCGGTCGCGAAGAGCAGCGCGCGCAGTCCGACGCGCAACAGGATGCGCAGCTGGGCGCCGGTGGTCTCGAGGGCCCCGGGCAGGGCGATGGCGGCGGCCCCGGCCAGCGCCCCGGCGGCGATCCACGCCACGCTGCGGGGACGCAGCGGGCGCTGCAGCGCGGTGATGTACAGCGCCATCAGCAGCAGGCCGAGGTGCATCAGGGCCGAGGCTTGCCCGGCGACGCTCGCGGCCGTGCGGGTCAGCACCCACTGCGGGCCTTGGCCGGCGAGGGAGAACGACGCGATGGCGAAGGCGAAGGACAGGCCGAGCAGGCCGAAGCTCCAGGCGAGCAGCTGCCGGCCCATCCGCAGCCGCTCGCCGCCGACCACGGCGGTGATGGCCGCCATCGCGAACGCCGTCAGCGTCTGGAGCACCGTCAGCAGGATGACG
>JAJTHD010000246.1 GCA_021297925.1 Lysobacteraceae bacterium | reverse complement strand
GTCGCCGCGCCAGGCATCAAAGACCTCGAGCGCCTTGTCGAAGTACTCGGCCGTGGTCCGGGCCCAGGGCGAAGGGAACTCGATGACCGGCAGGCCCACGGTGGCGCGGAAACCGAGGCGCTTGTAGGTCTGCGCCTGCACGTCGGGGAAGAAGTAGTTCTCGTTGCAGGTGGTGGTGCCGCCGCGGAGCATCTCGGCCACGGCCAGCTCGATGCCGTCGGCGATGTAGTCCGGCCCCATGACGGCGCCTTCGATCGGCCAGATGTGTTCCTGCAACCACGGCATGAGCGGCAGGTCGTCCGCCACGCCGCGCAGCAGGGTCATCGGGTTGTGAGTGTGGATGTTGACCAGGCCCGGGATCAGCGCGGCTTCGGGCCGCGACACGATCTCCGCGGGGAGGAAGCGGGCGCGCGCCTCGGCACGTGGCAGCACGGCGAGGATGCGGCCATCCTTCACCGCCACGGCATGATCGGCGAACACGGCGCCTTTCGGCACCACCGGCACGACGTGGCCGGCTTCGATCAACAGATCGCAGGGTTGGAGCACATTCATTCCCCGGATAAGGCTGCGGCGCGCCGGTGAGGGCGCGCCGCAAGGATGACGGCCCCGCCGTGGCGGAGCGATGACGCCAGAGTCTGGCGTGCGCGATTACTTGACGCGGCTGACGTACTCACCGGTGCGGGTATCGACCTTGATGATCTCGTCCTGCGCGACGAACAACGGCACGCGCACGACGGCGCCGGTCTCGAGCTTGGCCGGCTTGCCGCCGCCGCCCGAGGTGTCGCCGCGGACGCCCGGGTCGGTCTCTACGATCTTGAGCTCGACGAAGTTCGGCGGCTGGACGGCGATCGGGCTGCCGTTCCACAGCGTGACGACGCAGGGCTCCTCGCCCTTGATCCACTTCGCGGCATCGCCCACGCCGGTGGCGTCGGCCTGGACCTGCTCGAAGGTCTCCTGCTGCATGAAGTGCCAGAACTCGCCGTCGTTGTAGAGGTACTGCATGTCGGTGTCGACGACGTCGGCGGCCTCGACGTTATCGGTGGCCTTCATGGTCATCTCCACCACGCGCCCCGACTTGATGAAACGGTACTTCACGCGGGTGAAGGCCTGGCCCTTGCCCGGCTTGACGTACTCGGTGTCCTGGATGACGCACGGCTCGTTGTTCACGATGATCTTCATGCCGTTCTTGACGTCATTCATGCCGTAGCTGGCCATGCGGATGCTCCTGTTCGGTGTCGGTACGGCCAACGGCGCGCCGGAGGCCCTAGAATCGCGGTCCGCGCGGCCGTGGGGCCGCACGTAAAGACGCGAGATGATACCCGTTCCCGTCCCTGCCCGGCAGCCCGCCGCCTGGCAGGCCCTTTGGCGCGACGCGATCCGCGACCCCGCGGAACTGCTGTCACTGGTTGGCCTCGATGCGCTGGCGGCCCGGGTGTCCGCCCCGGCCTCGGCCCATTTCCCGCTGCGCGTGCCTCGGGGCTACGCCGCCCGCATGCGCCACGGCGATCCGGCCGACCCCCTGCTGCGGCAGGTGCTGCCGTTCGACGACGAAGATCGCATGGTGCCGGGCTTCGGCCTCGACGCGGTCGGTGATGGCGCGGCGAAAGGCGGCACGGGGGTCATCCACAAGTACGACGGCCGGGCGTTGCTGATCGCCACCGGAAGTTGCGCGATCCACTGCCGCTACTGCTTCCGCCGGCACTTCCCCTATGCCGAAGAAACGGCGGCCGCGGCAGGCTGGGCGTCGGCGCTCGACTATCTGCGCGCCAACCCGACGGTCCGCGAGGTGATCCTGTCCGGCGGCGACCCCCTGAGTCTCGCGACCCTGAAGCTCGCCGAACTGACCGATGCGCTGCGCGGGTTGCCACAGGTGGCTCGACTCCGGCTCCATACCCGCCTGCCGGTCGTGTTGCCGGAGCGCGTCGACACGCCCTTCCTCGACTGGATCTCGGCCCTGCCCTGGCCGATCGCGATGGTGGTCCACGCCAACCACGCCAACGAGATCGATGGCGCGGTCCGCGCCGCGTTCGCCGACCTCCGGCGAGCGGGCGTCCACCTCCTCAACCAGGCCGTGCTGCTCCGTGGCGTCAACGACACGCTGGATGCGCAGGCCCATCTCGCCGAAGCGCTGTTCGACGCGGGCGCCCTGCCCTATTACCTCCACGTGCTCGACCGGGTCCACGGGACGGCGCATTTCGAGGTGCCGGAGGACGAGGCCCTGGCCCTCCACCGGGCCTTGCACGCGCGGCTGCCGGGCTACCTGCTGCCGAGGCTTGCCCGGGAGGAACCGGGCATGGCCGGGAAGACCCTGCTCGGGCCGGCCGCCGCTTCCTGAGCCTGCCGTACTCCCCGTACACTGCGTGCGGCGCACTGGCCACGACGTTCCCCCGGAGTCCGCATGCCCATCAACGATGCCGTCCTGCGCCTGCTGCTGGTCGACGACCGGCTCGAGGACGCCGAGCGGCTGACCAGCGTGCTCCGCAATGGCGGCATGGCGGTCCGCCCGCAACGACCGGACCACGTCGATGACCTGCGCACGCTGCTCGCCCAGCAGAACATCGACTTGGTCATCGCGTCCCCGGACGCCAAGGGCGTGCCCTTCGATGCCGTCGTGCGTGAAGTGCAGGCCAGTGCGAAGGACCTGCCCGTCCTGGCGGTGCTCGGCGCATTGGACGAGGCGGCGATGCTCGGGGCCTTCAAGGCCGGCGCCCGCGGCATCGTCCTGAGGCACCTCCCGGTGCAGGCGCAGGCCGTCGTCCGATCCGAGTACGAGGGCGTCCGGAGCCGCCGCGGCCTGCGCCTCGTGGAGGCCCACCTGCGGGAGACCGAGCGTCGCTGCGACACCTTGATCGACTCCTCGCGCGACCCCATCGCCTACATCCACGAAGGCATGCACATCCGGGCGAACGACGCCTACCTCGAGATGTTCGGCTACGAGCGCTTCGAAGACATCGAGGGCCTGTCGGTTCTCGACCTGATCGCCCCGTCGCATGCCGCGGGCTTCAAGGACCTGCTCCGGCGGATTTCCAAGGGCGAAGCGCCGCCGAGGCAGCTCGAGATCAAGGCCCTCGACGCGTCCGGCAATGCCTTCGATGCCCTGATGGAGTTCACCCCCGCGACCTACGAGGGCGAACCCTGCCTGCAGATCGTGTTCCGCCCGAGGATGGTCGATGCGGCGGTCGCGGCCGAGCTCGAAGCCCTGCGCCATCGCGACCCCGTCACCGCGTTCGCGAATCGTGCGCACTTCATGGGCGAACTCGAACATGCGATCGCCGCCGCCGCGGGCGGGCGGCACCACCAGGCGCTCCTCCTGGTCGAGCCGGACAACTACGACGCGCTGGTGGCCAGCGTCGGCCTCGCTCAGGCGGACCAGCTGGTCGTGGCCTTCGCCCGCCGGCTGGAGACCGCCCTCGACGAGACCACGGTGGCTGGACGCCTGTCCGACCACCGGTTCGGCGTGCTATGCCGCCTGCATGACCACAAGGCCAGCCAGGCGCGTGCCGAGCGGATCCGGGCCACCTTCGGCGGGCGCATCCTCGAAGTCGGCGACCGGGCGATCACGCTGACGGTGAGCATCGGCGGTGTGCAGATCGGCGAACGCAACGCCCAGATCGACCCCGTGCTGAGCCGGGCAGAGTCCGGCCTGCAGTCCGCGATGGGCGTCGGCGGGGACCGGGTCGAGATCCACGACCCCGCGGCCCGCGACCGCGCCGAGGAAGAACGCATCGCCGCGTGGGTGCAACGCCTGCGCGAGGCCCTCGCCAACGATGGATTCACGCTGCACTACCAGCCCATCATCAGCCTCAACGGCGAACCGGGTGAGACCTACGAGGCCTACGTCCGCCTCAAGGGCTCGGGTGGCGAGATCGTCGCGCCGTCGACCTTCCTGCCGCTGGCCGAGGAGCAGGGCCTCGGCCCCGACATCGACCGCTGGGTGGTCCACCGCGCCATCGCGGTGGTCCGGGAGCGCCAGGCGACGGGCAAGGCCACCACCCTGTACGTGAAACTGAACCCCGAAAGCATCTCGGCGAACGAAAGGCTCGGCGAGGAGATCGTTGCGGCCGTCAAGGCAGCGGGCATCCCCGGCGACCGCCTCGTGCTGGAACTGCACGAGCCGGCGGTGTTCACGCACCTCAAGGCGATCCAGGCGCTGTCCCGGAAGGTCCACGCCGCCGGGGTCCGCCTCGCCCTCGAGCATTTCGGGACGGGCCTGAATTCCTTCCAGTTGCTGCAGCACATCGATGCCGACGTGATCAAGGTCGATCGCAGCTACATCACCGATCTCGCCAAGAGCGCCGAGAACCAGGCCAAGGTCCGCGAGTTCGCCGAGAAGGCCAGGGAGCTCGGCAAGACCTGCGTGGTCCACTACGTGCAGGACGCTGCCAGCATGACGGTGCTCTTCGGCATCGGCGTCGACTTCGTCGAGGGGGACTTCCTCGCATCGGCCGGCCCGGCGATGAACTACGACTTCGGCTGACCTGCCGCGCGCAGCCGCGCCGCTGCCGCCATGCCGGAATGCCAAGCCCGTTCCGCGGGCGCAAGGTCGCCCGAGTCGTCGGGGCCGAAGGCATCACCGGCCACGAACAGGCCCTGCCCTTCGAACGGCGCCGGATCGCAGGGGTTCAGCGGCCTCGCGTAGCGCCAGCGGTGGGCCGAGACGTGGCGGATCGCGCCATCCATGATGCCGGTCGCCGCGATGAAGGCGGCGCTCAGCTTCGGAGAGATCACGTCCGGGCTGTCCTCGAGGTGGACCTCGCTCCACGAAGCGGTCGCGACCAGGACCCAGTGACCAACGTCCGCACGCCCAGGTTTGTCCGCCTGTCGATGGAGGGTGTCGACGATCCCGTCATGTCCTTTCGTCGGACCGCCGAGGGGCGATCCAGGCTCGACCTCGATCAGGGCCGCCCACGCCGGCACGTAGCGGACAGCGCCCAAGGCCTCGACCAAGCCCTCGGCCGCCATACCGGCCCCGCCGGTAAGAAGCAGCGCCACGGCCTGCGGCGCGGGAACGGCGAGGACGAGGCGCGGCGCCATCGCGATGACCGTGCCGTCCGCCCCGAGGGCCGACCAGCCGGCGACTTCGCGACGCAGCGCGGCGACGGTCGCCGACCAACGGACATCCAGCCCATCGAGAAGCCCCGCCAGCAGAGCGTTCATGCCGGGAACGCCGACCCAGCCCCCCGCCCACGGTGCGGCACGCCCCGCCCCGGTTTCCATCTCGAGCCACGCGCGGAAAGCCGGGGTCGTCGCTTGCACGACGCCGGCGCCGTGATCGAAGGCGCCCGTGGGGGTCCGTCGCGTGCTGAGTC
>JAJTHD010000196.1 GCA_021297925.1 Lysobacteraceae bacterium | reverse complement strand
GGCGGCCAGGCGTCGCGCACCGCGGTGAAGGCCATCGGGATGCCCCAGGAGAACGCAAGGCCGAGCCAGACCTGCGGCAGGTCGGTATGCCGCTTCATATAGGGATAGGCCGCGGCCAGCAGGAGCGCGACGACGCTCAGCGCGATGGTCTTCGCGTTGGTGGTGAGCACCAGCAGGAAGGCGAGGCCCATCAGCGCGACGAACAGGCCGAGGGCGAAGCGCCCGGACAGCTCGCCGGCGACCAGCGGGCGCGCCGCTGTGCGACGCACGCGCCCATCGAGCCAGCGGTCGGCGTAATCGTTGATGACGCATCCGGCCGCACGCGTGAGCCAGACGCCCAGCGCGAACACCAGGAACAGGGCGATGCCCGGCGCGCCCTCGGCGGCGACCCACAGCGCGATCAGCGTCGGCCACAGCAGCAGCAGCCAGCCCACCGGACGATCACCGCGGACCAGCCGCCAGCCGGCATCGTAGTGCAACCGCCATGCGGGGGGCAGGAAGGTAGCGAGCGGGGCGCGGGGATCGTCAGTGGTCATAGCGGAAAGCATCGGGGCATCGCCGGGGCCTGATTCTGCCAGCGCGCGATCGCCCGGCGGCCCGCATCGACGGGCGAGCCACGTGCTCTGGCGTGCTGCATCGCAACGTGATCGGCCCCGGACGCACGGGGGCGTATGGCAGCCCCCGTAACTTTGTTTTAAGGTGGTAACGCCGCGCCGGCCCCCGCCACGCGCCCCTCCGCTGCATCCATTCCGATCCAGGAGTCCCGCATGCCCCGCACCCGCATCCTCGTCGGCGCCGTCGCGCTGGCCCTCGCCGCGTCCTCGGCCCACGCCCAGCGCTTCAGCGGCGTCGTCACCTTCGGCGACAGCCTGTCCGATGGCGGCAACGTCGCGGCGGCCACGCCGGGCGTGCCGGCCGGCAACAGCTTCACCACCAACCCCGACCCGGTGATGGTCGAGGTGCTCGCCCAGCGCTACGGCTTCACCCTGCGCAACTCGCTCGCCGGCGGCACGAACTTCGCCTGGGGCGGCGCCTGCGCGCAGAGTGCCACCGGCCCGACCACGCCGCCGTGCGTGTCCACCACCGTGCCGCGCCTGAACGCGCAGATCAGCCAGTACCTCGGTGCGGGCACCACAGTCGCCAATCCGAACGCGCTGTTCACCGTCTGGGCCGGCGCCAACGACCTGTTCCCGCTGATCCCGGTGTGGGGCGCCAACCCGGCGACGGCGCAGGCCAACGCCCAGGCTGGCGGCATCCCGGTCGCCACGGCGCTGGTTCAGCAGGTCGGCCGCCTGCAGGCCGCCGGCGCCCGCAACATCCTCGTGCTGAACCTGCCCGACCTCGGCGCCACGCCGCAGTTCGGTCCGACCTCGCCGTTCGCCGCCGCCGCGCCGCTCGCGACGCTGGCGACGCTCAGCTACAACGGCGCCCTGAGCCAGGGCCTGTCGCAGCTCGGCACCGGCATCATCCCGATCAACGTCTTCGGCCTCGTCAACGAAGTCCGCGCCAACCCGGCGGCCTTCGGCTTCACCAACGTGACCGGCACCGCCTGCGGCGCGCTGAGCTCGCTGGTCTGCGGCCCGGGCCAGCTCACCGCTCCGGACGCCAACCAGACGTGGCTGTTCGCCGACGGCGTGCATCCGACCGGCGGCGCCCACGCGCTGCTCGCCAACGTCGCCTACGCCACGATCGAGGCCCCGGCCATCGTGTCGCTGGCCCCGGAGACGGCCATCGCTGGCTACGACGACCACAGTCGCTCGATCGGCGGCGCGTTGTTCGAGGAGTACGGCCTCGACCGCGAGGACGGCACGGTGCGCGGCTACATCGCCCTGACCGGCTCGAACGGCACGCTGAAGGGCAGCAGCACCGCCCCCGGCGGCGACACCACCGGGTTCAACGCCACGGTCGGTGCGACTTACAAGGTCAACCAGACCTTCAGCTTCGGCCTCGCCGCGGGCATCGGCAACCAGAACCTCGACCCGACCGGTGGCCGCATCGACGGCAACACGGCGCTGCTCTCGGGCTACGCCACGTTCGACTTCGGCGGCCTCTACGCCCAGGCCATCGCCAGCGGCGGCAGCACGAACGTCGACATCAGCCGTTCGATCAACCTGCGCGCCAGCACCCGCGTCGAGACCGGCCAGACCGACGTCGACCACACCGCCGCAGAGCTGAACGTCGGCTACGTGTTCAAGGGCGAGCACGTGCAGCACGGTCCGTTCATCGGCGTGGCCTGGCAGGAAGCCACCGTCGGTGCCTACGCGGAGGACGGCATCACGGCGACCAGCATGAACTTCGCCAAGTTCACCCGCAAATCGCTGGTCACCCGCGCCGGCTACCAGCTGCGCGCCGACCTCGAAGCCCTGAAGCCCTTCGCCCGCGTCGCCTGGAACCAGGAAGACGAGACCGACGCCAGCGTGGTGAACGCCGGCTCGAACAGCATGGGCGGCCGCTTCAACACCGTCGGCTTCGTGCCGGGCGAGCAGTGGACCAGCGTCGACCTGGGCCTCGGCTTCGACTTCAACGACAACTTCGGTGGCCAGGTGACCTACTCGGGCCGCTTCGGCGACGACGTGGTCGACCGCGACAGCATCCACCTCGGCCTGTCGCTGCGCTTCTGATCCCGCCCACCGGCGTGGAGACCATCGGGCCGCCGCGAGGCGGCCCGATGCATTTCCTGCCCACGCAGCCACGAGAAGGCCCCGCGCCTTCTCGACCCCCGGCATGGCCGGGAGGACGAGAGAGCCGAGCAGCGGGACCCGCGCGGCCCCGTGAGGGGCGCTCGGAGCGGGAACGTCCTCCGCCCAGAACGTCGCCAGGTCCGTTGAAGCCGCGCTTGGCGAATCAACGCGGGGAACGGCATGCTCGGCGCATGACGACCCTGTCCTTCGCGGCGCTGGTGCAGCGCCAGCTCGACGCCTACAACGCCCGCGACGCCGCGACCTTCGCCGCCTGCTACAGCGCGGACGTCCGCTGCCAGCGCCACCCCGACGAGGCGCCATTCCTCGAGGGCCGGGACGCGCTCCGCGCGTTCTACGCCCGCGAGCGCTTCGTGCACGAGTCCCTGCACGCCCATCTCGTGCACCGCATCGACCTCGGCGCGCGGGTGCTCGACCACGAGCGCGTGGTCGGCCTGCCCGGCGGTCCGCGGGAGGTGGTCGCGATCTACGAGCAAGGGGTCGATGGCCTGATCGGCTGCGTATGGTTCGTCGCGCGGACCTGAGGCCGGCGATCAGTCGCGGTCGATCGTCGCTTCGAGCTCGACGCGCTGCTCGACGCCGCTCTCCAGCTTCGCGGCCAGCCAACGGCGCAGGGCATACGTCACGGTCACCACTTGGCCGGTGCCGGACAGGGCCATGCCATAACTGACATAGAGTTTCGGCGTGATCCGCTTGCCGACAGTGAGCGCGGTGCCGCCCAGCGCGGCCGACGAACCGACGCTCGCCGCGTCCAGCCCCACCTTGCCGGCGACGGCCTGCGCGACGGCGCTGCCGCCGATCGAGGTCGCGGCGGCTTCGAGCTGCGCGGCGTCATTGCCGTTCGCGCTCGCGAGCGGCCGACCGAACATCAACCAGGACAGCGCCTCGGCCTGCGGCAGCGCCGGCTTCGACCAGACCTCGACGACCGGCGCGAGCGCGCTGCCGGCCAGCGTGACGCCGACCTCGGGATCGCTGCCCGGGCGTTCCGCGACGATGTCCAGCATCGGCTCGTCGATCGGCGCGTTCGCCCAGCGCAAGGCGCCGCGGGTCACGTCGAGCTGCTGGCCGTAGGCGCGCAGGGCCCCGCCGAGCGCCAGCGACCCGCTCGCGCGCGGCTCGCGATCGGCGCGGTCGCGGACGCGCAGCGTCCCGGACAGCCGGCCGTCGAAGCCGAAGCCGCGCAGGCGCACCTCGTCGCCTAGGACGAGCTGGAGGTCGGCCTCGAATGCCGGGCCCTCGTTCCCTGGCGGGGCGGTCGGGTCGTCGATGACCACCACGTCGGGGGACACGCCGACGCGCTGCTCGAACCGGTCGAAACGCAGGTCGGCGCGGGGCATCGCGACCTGGCCGCCGAGGGTCGCGAGGCCGTCGCGGACGGCGAGGTCCAGCGCCGGCGAGATCCAGGCGCGACCGTCGGGGGTGTCGAGCACGCGCACGTCCTCGCCGCGGATCGCCAAGCGCCCCCCCTCCCCGACCGGGGACCAGTGCCCCTGCAGGACCAGCGCGCCATCGCCGGTCGGCAGGCGCCCGTCCAGCACG
This sequence comes from Lysobacteraceae bacterium, assembly GCA_021297925.1. Taxonomy (GTDB): domain Bacteria; phylum Pseudomonadota; class Gammaproteobacteria; order Xanthomonadales; family Xanthomonadaceae; genus Silanimonas. The sequence goes on along the minus strand of JAJTHD010000196.1, from coordinate 5,715 downwards.
AGGCGACCGTCGTCGCTCCCGTCGACACGCAGCGCGCCGTCGGTGACCGCGATGCCGAGCGCGGGCAGTTCCACGGAGAACGGCGACAGCGCGAGCCGGCCCTGCCACCGCGGCGCATCGACCCGGCCGGACAGCCCGAGACGACCTGCCAGGGTACCGCGCGGCGCGGCGAGGTCCGCGCTCAGCAGTTCGAGCAGGCCGAGATCGGTGGCGCGGAGGGCGAGCTCGCCGTCGAGCCCGCCCTCCTCGTCGGCGCGGACGACGGCGTCCAGCCGCCCGCCGGGCGGCAGGTCCGCGCCCAGTCCGACACGCCAGCCGTCGTCGCCGGCCCGTGCGTCCACGTGCAGGTTGCGCCACGCGAAGGTCGCGGCCTCGGCCGGGGCCGCGCCGGCACGGAGGCGCCCCTCCGGCACGTGGAGCTGCCCCTCGATGGTCCAGGCCTCGCGGTCGCGCGAGGCGATGGCGTCGAGGCGGGCGACGCCGTCGGCGGCCAGCGCGGCAGGCCCCTCGCCCGGCAGGATGGACGACGCGAGGGCGAGGTCGAGGTCGCGCCCGGTCACGGTGAACCGCCCGCCGCCGCCCGCCGCGCAGAGGCGGCCGCGGTCCGCGATGCGCAGGCAGAGCGGTCGCGGCAGCACCCCGCCCGCCGGCGTCCAAGCCACCGCCGCCGGGGCCTCGAGCCGCAGGGGTGGCCACGGAGCGCCCTGGACGTCGAGGCGCTCGAGCGCCACGGTGCCGCGGACGAAGCCCTCGTCCGCGGTCCACCCCGCGGTCGCCTGGAGCCGGCCCTCGGGGCCCCGCAGGTCGACGTCGCCGCGGCCCTCGGCCACGCGCCCGGCCAGGGCGACATCGAGGCGATCGAGATGTCGTCCGCCGTACTGCAGCGCGTCGGCCCGCAGCACGAGCCGACCGTCGCCACGGGCCGGCAAGGCCCCGCGGAGGGCGAGCCGCTCGATCATGGTGTCCCCGAGACGGGCATCGACCAACACGAGGTTGGCCTCGACGCCCGGGTGGTCCAGGGGACCGGCAAGGGAGAGCCCGCCGTCCACCACGCCGGTGGCGCCGGTCCACCACGGCGAGAGGCTGACGCGGCGGGATTCGAGCGCGAGATCCAGGTCCGGTGCCACCCGGCCGCGCGCGACCAGCCGCCCGTCGCCAGCCGCCAACTCGGCATCGAGGTCGACGCGATCGCCGCGCACGGCCACCGTCGCACGCCCAGCGAGCCCCTCCCCGCGAAGCGTGCCGGCCAGTCGATCCAAGCGCAGGTCGAGGTGCATCGGGCCCTCCGGGGGCACCGTGCCCCCCACGACCAGCCGACCATCGAGCCGGCCCGGCCAGCCCGGCGCCAGCCACGCGGGATCGAGCGCCTGCAGGCGGGCCTCGAGCGCCACGGCCCCCTCGGCATCCCGCGCCCAGCGGCCGCGACCGTCGAGCCGCCCGCCCGGGGTCTCCAGCGTGAACGGGGCCAGTTCGACCCCCGCATCGTCGCCGCGGGCATCAGCGACGAGCCGGCCGGTCCGGCCCGCGCGCTCGAGATCCACCGCGAGGCGACCTTGCCAGTCGTCGGGGCGGCCGCGCAGCGCGGCCTCGCCGGAGGCGCGCACGGCGGCCTCGCCCTCGCCCCAGGCCAGTCCGCGCGCTCGCGCATCGACCTCGAAGGCCCCGCCGTCGTAGGCGTAGGCGCCATCGAGGTCGAGCGCGCCGCCCAGCACGTCCAGCGCCAGCGGTGCGGCACGAAGGCCGTCGGCGTCGATCCGCAGCCGCGACGGGCGGACGCCGATGGCCCGGTCGCCGGTCGCCAACCGACCCGACAACGCGACGGGATGGCCGGGCGCGGCGCTCGTGCCGCCCTCGTCGGCATCACGACCGCCGCGCAGGTCCAGGTCGACATCGACGGCCAGCGGTCCGCCGACGCCGGCGTGCGACGGATCCAGACCCTCGGCGCGGACCCGCGCGGTCCACCCGACGCGGCCAAGGTCGCCGGCCTCGCGCCACGTGCCCCCGGCGGTCACCGCCCCGCCTACCGTGCCGTCGAGCGACCAGCGGCCAGCCGCGAGGTCGCCGTCCACGACCAGCCGCGCCGTCGCGCCCGCCACCGCCTCGACCTGCAGCGCGGCGCGCAGCGCGAAGCCGTCGGGGGGGGCATAAGCGAGGCGTCCAGCGAGCGTGCCCGCCGGCGCATCCACCCCGAGGCCATCGACCGCCAGCCGGCCGGCCTCGAGGCGCAGCGTGGCCGCGAGACGGTCGACGCGCACGGGATCGGGGGCGCGGGCCTCAGGGTCGCCGGGCGCCGTCCGCACCGCGAGGTCCCGGACGTCGAGGGCGTCGATCACGAGGTCGAGCGGCAGGTCGAGGCGGGGCAGCACGTCGGGCCATGGCGGCGACGGCGTGTCCGGCGCGTCCCGAAGGTCGACGACCACGCCCCGCGCGGCGAGGCGTGGCAGGTGGACGCGCGCCGGCGCGAGCGCGATGCCCGGCGGCGCGATCTCGATCACGTCGATGGCGACGCGCAGGGCGTCGTCCTCGACCACCACGTCGCGGAGACGCAGGCCGCCGGCCAGGCTGCCCTCGCGCGTGCCGATCGCGAGCATGCCCGGCGGCAGCGCGGCGATCGCCCGGTCGAGCACCAGGTCGCGCCCCGGCCCGCTGCCAACCAACGCCCATGCAGCGAGCACGACGGCCAACATGCCGGCCAGCGCCAAGCCCACGACCACTGGGAGCGCGCGGCGCCACGCCCGCATCAAAACGGCACCCCGAAGCCGAGGTGCAGGCGGGTGCCACCGCCGGCCTCGCGATCGAGCCCACGCGCGACATCGACCGACACGAGGCCGACCGGCGAACGCCAACGCAGGCCGACGCCAACGCCGACCTTCGGGTCGTAGTCGCTGCGCGTCGCCGTGGCATCGCCAGCATCGACGAAGGCGGCCACGCCCCAAGTGTCGTCGAAGTCGTGCTGGACTTCGGCGCTGGCAGTCAGCAGGTGGAAGCCGCCAAGGACCTCTCCGCCGACGCGCGGGCCGATCTCACGGTAGCCATAGCCCCGGACGCTGCGGTCGCCACCGGCGAAGAACCGCAGCGACGCCGGGAACGCGGGGAATCCGGCATCGCCATCCAGCCGCGTCGTGCCAGCCTCGGCCCGCAACAGCACCCGCTGGCGCCCGCCGAGCGGCTGCAGCCACTGGGCGCCGAGCGCCAACTGGGCGAAGCGGCGCTGCTGGCCGTCAGCGTCGATGCCGCCGGCGCGCAGCGTGCCCTGCAAGCGAAGACCGGATGCAGGAGAAAGCGCATCGTCGACCTCGCGGTACTCCACGGTGAGTTCGGGATAGACCATCCGTTGCGAGGCGCGGAGACGGCGCAGGCGCGATCGAGAGTCCTCGGTGGCGGCGACGACCTCGGCCGAGAGCGTCCACGGGTCCCGCTGGCCGCGCCAGCCAACGCGGAGGGTGCGGCGCTCGAAGCCGAGGACGCCTTCGGGGTCCTCGACCTGCCACCCCGCCTCGCCGCGGTACCAGCCGGGCAGGCCACCGAGGGCCGGGATGCGGTAGGCGGTGGAAGCACCGGCGCGGACCGCGGACCATTCGCCGTCCGCCTGCCACTTGTGGCCCCATTGGTTGACCCAGCGGCGGCTGATGCCGCCGCGCAGCCCCGGACCGCTGTCGCTGCCCACGCTGAGGGCCGCGCTGTAGGTGGTGCGGCGCGCCGGCGTGGTGGCGATGTCCACCGGCACGCGCAGGTCGCCTCCGGCCTCGTCCTCCGCCGGCGTGATCTGGATGGCGGCGAAATAGTCGAGTTGCGCGAGGCGCTGCTGCAGGCGCACCAGCTTGTCGCGGTGCCAGGGCTCGCCCGGCCTCCACGCCACCAGTGGATCGAGCAAGCCGGGGCGGAGCTGGTTCGGCGCGAAGCGCGCCGGCCCCATCGCGTGGCGCGGGCCCGAATCCCAGCGCACGTCGATGTCCGCCGTCCGGCCCGCGCGGCTCACCTCGACCCGGCTCGCCTCCCGGCGGGCCGTGAAGTAGCCGCGCTCGGCGAGCTTGCGGTCGACCCGCGTCTTGTCCGCCTCGTACTCGGCGTGCACGAAGCGGCGACGGGGGAGCGCGACGCCCTTGGCGACCTCGCGCATCACGAAGCGGTCCTCGCCCGCGGGCCCTTCGACCCGCACCTCGCGGCGACGGACGAGCACCGGATCGCCCGGCGCGACATCGACGACGAGGTGCAGCCCGTCGCGACGCGGCTCGCGGCGCACCTCGACGGTGGGCGAGTACCAACCGAAGGGCTCCAGTGCCGCGCGCACCTCGTCGGGGACCCGGTCCAGCAGGAAGCCGAGCCGGGCCTGGCTCACGCCGTCCGGGGCCCGGTCGACGAGCCTTGCGACGCCGAGCGCGGCGCGGACGTTGGCCGTTTCCGCCGCCGGCAGCCCGAGCACATCGACGGAGGCGACGACCGGCCGCGCCTCCGCCACCGGCGTCTGCCCGACCAGCGGCGGGGTCGCGCCCGGCGCGAGACCCGGCGCGATCGCGAAGAAAACGACCGCCGCGGCGCCGACGATCCTGCGGCCGATGCGGGGCAGGACCGTCATCCCGCGTCAGGTCGCCAGCTGTTCGATCGCGGCCACGGCGGCGAAGCGGTCGGCCAGCGCCTTCAGGAGCGCGAGGCGGTTGTCGCGGACGGCCGGGTCCTCGGCCATCACCATCACGCCGTCGAAGAAGGCGTCGACCGGCGCGCGCAGCGAGGCCAGCCGACTCAGCACGGCGACGTAGTCGCGCGCGGCCAGCGAGGCGTCGGTGTCGGCCAGCGCGGCGATGAGTGCCGCGTGCAGCTCGCGCTCGGCGGGTTCGACGAGCTTCGACGCATCGATGGTGTCGGGCAGCGCGCCCTCCACCTTCTTCAGGATGTTGCGCGCGCGCTTGTTGGCCGCGGCCAGCGCGGCGGCTTCCGGCAACTCGGCGAAGCGCTGCAGGGCCGCGAGGCGCTCGGCGAAATCGGCCAGCGAGACCGGCGTCGTCGCCGCGACGGCGTCGAACAGCGCCGCCCCCACGCCGCGATCGGCGAAGTAGCTGCGCAGGCGGTCGAGGATGAAGTCGTAGAGCTCGGTGGTGTCGAGCGCCAGCCCGGCGGGCAGCGCGGCCTTGGCGGCGTCGAGCATGCCGACGAGGTTGAGGTCGAGCCCGCCCTCGATCAGCGTGCGCGCGAGGCCCAGCGCGTTGCGACGCAGGGCGAAGGGGTCCTTGTTGCCCGAGGGCTTCAAGCCGGCCGCGAAGCCGCCGGCCAGCGTGTCGAGGCGCTCGGCGAGGGCGAGGATCTGGCCCAGGCGCGAGGCCGCGATGGCGTCGCCGGCAAAGCGCGGCGCGTAGACCTCGTCCAGCGCGACGGCCACGGCATTACGCGCCTCGGTCGGCAGCTCGGCGAGGCCGGCGTCGTGCGCGGCGTAGTAGCGGCCCGCGATGCCCTGAAGCTCCGGGAACTCGTTGACCATGCGGCTCTGCAGGTCGGCCTTGCACAGCAGCGCGGCGACCTGCGCGAGGTCGGCGTCGTCGTCGAGCGCACTGGCGATGGCGCGGGCGAGTTGGGCGATGCGCGCGACCTTGTCCGCGTAGCTGCCGAGCTTCTGTTGGTAAGTGACGGTGGCGAGGCCGGCGTTCATCGCCGACAGGCCCTGCTTCAGGTCCTCGTCGAAGAAGAAGGCGGCGTCGGCGAAGCGCGGACGGATCACGCGCT